>MNRR01000041.1:0-34716 GCA_001916055.1 Clostridium sp. 28_12 | reverse complement strand
ACTATGTAGATTTAAATATTTAAAACCATATTCCAATATTAGTTTTATAGCTTCTGTTCCATATCCTTTACTTCTAAACTCTTTATTTCCTATGAATATTCCGAGTGTCGCACATCTGTTAATGTGGTTGATATTCTCTAATGAAACTGTTCCTATCATTTTATTATCCTTTATTGTTACAATCACAAAACTTGCTTCTTGTGAGCTGTTTTGTTCTAAATATTTCTTTTCTCCATCTAATGTTGTAAGTATTCCACTTCTTCCTAAATAGTCTGTTGTTTCAAAATCGTTTAACCATTCTGTAAATTTTTCTACGTCTTCACTGTTTCTTGGTGATAAATATATTCTATCTCCTACTAATTTTTTAAAATATTTCATATGTTATCACTTCTTTCTATTTTCTTATAATTCATATAGATATGATATTAATTCATATTCTTTTTCTCCAAATTTTTTTGATTTAATTTTTGAAGCTTTACCACCCATTGATTCATAAAATGCTCTTGATGGATAATTTTCTTTAAGACACCATAAAATCATTTTTTCTTTTTTTGAATTTTTGAATTCGTTAATCACATATTTCATAAGTTTTTTACCAATTCCATGTCTTTTCATTTCAGATTTTATATATAATGCTATTAATTCACAATCAGCATTTTCTTCTTCATAATAATTATTATAATCATATCTACAAAATCCAATAACTTCATTTTTTAATTCTGCAACAATAATATTGTATTGCTCGAAAATTCTTTTATTTTTTTCAATCGTATATTCTATGTCCATATTGTCTAAATATTCATCTGCTATAATATTTCTGTAAGCTATCTGCCAACATCTTACTTTAATATTGGCAATTTTTTCAATATCTTCACTTTTAGCTTTTCTAATTATTATCTTATCCATTTTATTTTCCCCTCCTATGCAAAAAGCCTCACAAAGAAATCTTGCTTAAGACTCCTTTGTAAGACTTTTAAAATCTATACATCGTGTAAATAACCTATTATTTAGGTTATCCTATATCGCTCAAAATATATTATTTCTTAGATATACTCTTAAATATGTTTTTAATTTTATCACATTAGTGATTACTTGTCAATAATTGACTTTTGGCCTATTTTCTGCTAAAATTACTATTGTCACATAAAATATATGGAATGGATTATTTTCCATGGCGTTGTTTTTTCATTATTAGGAGGACATTTATGGAAGTCAAACAAGTCTATGTAACTTGGGAAAATCCTAGTAAGATTTTTTCAATTATAGAAGATGAACTACTAGAACAAATTAATACTCAAATCTATGTTAAAAATGAAATTTATCTTGCTATGAGAAAAAATGGCTATAATTATCACGTATTTTCTCAAAACTATACCAAAGGTTACCATTATTACCACACTGATGATGAAAATGGTTACTTATCCAATTTGAACCTAAATCAAACTAAGATTTGAACAAGAGAATCTGTAACTTTAGATTCTCTTGTTTTCTTGTGCTTCTCCTTCTACTGATAATATTTCTTTCTCATTAATTTTTTGCGAATCTTCACTTGTATTCCTAATACCATTCTCATCAATAGTTTCAGCATGTCTAATCAAATATATTATTGTATCTTTCATTTATTTAGGTCTCCTTATTTTATATTTTTACATATAACTTCCTATTCTTTGCAAACAATTTTGTTTTCATATTTATGTTTACTTATTTTTTAGAATATTTTAAGACTTTCTATAAAAACTAATTATTATCCAAGTTTTGTTTGTTTTGCTGTTGTAATTCAAAAATTGTTTTTTGATTTTCTATTTCTGCTCTAAGTTCATCTTCAGTTGGTAAATATAATTTGTATTTTGAAGCAAAAAGTTGCTCATTTCCTTTTAAAACAGAGTATCGTGCTATATCTTCATCAGTTTCTGAACATAATACAATTCCTATTGTTGGGTTATCATCTGGTGCTTTTTTTAATTCATCATACATTCTAACATACATGTCCATTTGACCAACATCTTGATGAGTTATTTTTTTAGTTTTTAAATCAATCAACACAAAACATTTTAATATATAATTGTAAAATACCAAATCTATATAATAATCTTCTTTTTCTGTTTGAATATGTTGTTGTCTTGCAACAAAAGCATATCCTTTTCCGTAATTCCATTAAAAATTTTTGTAAATTATTTATTATACTAGATTCAAGTTCTGTTTCTGTAAAACTATCATCTAAAGAATATCCTAAAAATTCAGCTATAACAGGATTTTTTACAAATTCTAATTTATTCATTAAATATTGATTTTCATTTACTTTTTTCATTTCATCAATGACTGGCTCTTTGACTTGAGATTTCAATAATCTATAATAATACTGTGATGAAATATTTCTTTGTAATGTTCTTACACTCCATGTTTGTCCTAATGCCTCATTTTCATACCATTCTCTTGCTTCTTTATCAAATACTTGTAATAATGTTCTATAATGACTCCAAGAAAGCAATCTATTAGATTTTGAACACAGTGTGTTCAAAATGTTTGGAAAAGTTTTGTAAAAATTCAAAAAATAATATAAATTTCTTGAATCAAATCCTTTTCCATATTCTTCCTTCAATTCTTTTGATAGCTTTTTTATTATTTTTGTACCATAATCCGCTCTACCTTCGCCTTTTAATTCTTCTTCGGCGATTCTATATCCAATTAACCAATTTCTTTCTACTAATGCAATATTTATGGATTGATATGCATAATCTCTAGCCGAATTTATTATTGAGCATATATCGTTCAAAACATTATCTGTTTTTGAATATTTTATAATTGATGCATTTTTATCTATTTTTTCTAAATCCATTATTTTTATACCTCTTCTTTCCAAATTTTTAATAATCTCTTACCCAATTTTTAAAATTTTGTTTATCCAATCTCTAATTTTTTCCAAAATATTATTAGATTTAACTTCTATCATTGCTACTTCTTCTTTTTTTTATCTATTACTTTTCGTCTATTTTTAAATAAATTATCTGGATTGTATTTAACCATTATTTCTGCATTTTTAATATTGGTTTCATAATTCTGATATTTTTTAAATAACTTATAAACTTTTAATGATATTTCATAATTTTCTTTTGAAACAGTTCTTTCTTTTTCGTTTATCATATCTTTACCTATCTTTCTTTTTCATTTTCTATTAATTGGCTTATAGTATCTAAATATTTATTAACATCAAAACCTAAAAATTCATTTGTAACTTTATCTCTTACAATCAAATTACATCTTTCTGTATTTCCTTTTTCGTTTTCTAAAAGTTTTGCCAATTCTTTCGCATTTGATTTTTTTAATTTATCATCTTGTAATCCTTGTAATGAAATAAATATTTTATCTAACATTTCTTGAATTTTTTCATTTGAAAAATATTTTTCTTTTAAATAATTATGCTCTCGCGTACCAGTTCTATTATTTTCAAAGTTAGTTATTATACTTGACAATAAAGTAACATCATGTGTTTCTAAATATTTTTTAAAATTATTCTCAATTTTTTGTTTTTCAGACTTTGCACACCTTTCCCTATTTATCTTTACAATTGGAATATTAAATTCTTTAGCTGCTTTAACAGATTCTTTCCATTTATTTTGTTCATCATTTAATATTTCTTGGATTTCTGCATCATTCATATCTATATTATCAACATTGTCAAATTCTTCGAAAAATACAATAAAGTCAGGATTTTTCTTATAATATTCACCATTTCCTAAATCTCTTCGTTCATAATCAATTTCATTATATTGTCCTCGCGTTGAATTAATTATATTTTCTGGTGAACTTAAATTCGACAACCAATATTGAACACCATACATTTGCTCACTTCCGTCTGTTGAATTCATATCTTTGTTAGAACCTCCTATTAACATATCTTCATCAAAACCCGAAAAGCCTAAACAAATGTTAGAAATTGTAGCAGATGTAAGATTATTGTTTGAAATTAGTGAACAACAATTTACATGTGACAATATTTTTTTATTATTCCAATAATCAAAATAATTTTCCTGATTTTTAAACTCACCTTGATAAGCACCTATAGCAGTCATACATATTTTAAAATCAGTTCCAGCATCATATATTATTACACCTTCTTGTTCATCTACTTTTTTTAAATCATCTATATCGGTATATACATTATTTAATTCTTTAGCAAATATTGCTCTTAATTCATTTTGAAATACTACATCCCTTAAATAATTTATATTTATATCATTATCTCGTGTATATTCATTATAAATAGTAATTAATTTATCTGAATTATTTTCATTACATATTTGTGATATTGCTAAATACATAAGCATTGTCTGCTTATTCTCATCATTTAATTCAATTTGAGATATATTATATGATTGTAAGAGAGATTGTGCCTTATCTAACCCAATTCCATATGTAGACATAATTAATGCTTCTTTTATTTTATTTATATCTTTATCATTTTTTTGACTTTCTTCATTTATAGTATTTTCGCATGTTTCTTTTATTATTTTTTCTAAATTTACAATATCATCTATAGTAGTTAAATTATTGATAATATCAGCCTTTATTGAATACACTTCATTTTGATCTGTTGTATATACCCATAGCAATTTTTCGATAATTTCATCACTTATCTTCTCATTTTTTATTAGCTTGCCTGCAATGCTAGAAGTTAATTCAGAACAGTTTTTTATCCAATACGGCATATAATTTAATGTATGTAAAATTTCTGCATTACTTTTTTCTGCTTTGCTATATAATAATTTAAATAATTCAAGTTCTACGCCTGATAAATTTAATAAATTTCTAGTTACAAATTTATCTGTTACAATAAAATCTAATTTGTCTTCTAAAAAATCATATTTTTTTGAAAGTATTTTAGGATTTAAAACAGTAGCAATATCATCATTGTTTTCCAATAATCTTTCATATTTATTTCTTTCCTCATTATTAAATGGATATTCTACTAAGATTTTTTCAGCAATATCGAAATTATCCGTTGTTTGTGCTAATTCTAATTTATCATCATAACTTTTTAATAACTTTATATACTTATCTATATTGGTGTACCTTATATAACTTGGAGATGCTCCTCTATCATAATATGCACGAATATATTCTTTTTTTTCATATTCCCTTACAAAATCAATTATTAAATGCAATTTTTCATTTTCGTTATGTCCTTCTATAATTTTAGCAATCATTTCGATTTTATCCTCTGGACAGTACTCTTTAACTTTATTAATACTCTCATCATCACCAAATGATTTCATTAATTCAAATTTATATTCATATTTATCTAAAAATTGTGTATATTTATAGATATCATTATAACAACCACCATCTTCTTCATTTTCATGTTCTTTTATAAAATCCGCTAATATATCCATCCTTTGCTCATCATCTAATCCTTCTAATCTATTTTTTAGTTCATTAAATTCGAGTATATTATTTGTATCTTTCATTTATTTAGGTCTCCTTATTTATAGTTTTACATATAAATTATGATTAAAATATTCATTATCTCAATCATTATTTATATGAAAAAACTGACATCTTTTTATAATGTCAGTCTTTTGGGCTATTATTATTGATTTTTACCACAACAGTTTTTATACTTCTTGCCGCTACCGCATGGACATGGGTCGTTACGACCAACTTTAGGGCCTTCATTAACAACAGTTCTGTTAACTTCAGACTTAATTTGCTCTCCATTGTCTAAACTATTGATAGCCTGTAGAGCTGCACCAGTAATTTTAGCTGCTTCTTCTCTCTTAACATCTTCTTGTTTACGTAAATTCATAAGAATTTTTACAACATCATGTTTAATATCAAGAACCATTTCTTCGAACATATCCATACCTTCAATTCTGTATTTAACAACAGGATCTTGTTGTCCATAAGCACGAAGGCCAATACCATCTTTCAACTCATCCATAGCATCTATGTGGTCCATCCATTTTTGGTCAACGACTTTAAGCATAACAACTCTTTCAAGTTCCCTTAAATCATCATTTCCAATTTCTTGTTCTTTTTCGTCATACTTAGCTAAGGCAAGTTCTTGAAGTTTTTCAATTATAGCATTTGAATCTTTTGAATTTTCTTTAATAAAATCAACCATTTCAATTCCAAATGTATTTCTAATATCTGTATCAAGTGCTTCTACACTAACTTCATCTTCGCTAGAGAAATATGTTAATACAACTTCTTCTGCAAGAGATTTTATCATGTTTAAAATATTGTCTTTTAGGTTTTCTCCATCTAGAACTTCTCTTCTTTGTTTGTAAATTATTTCTCTTTGTGCATTCATTACATCATCATATTTTAATACATTCTTTCTGATGCTGAAGTTTCTTCCTTCAACTTTCTTTTGAGCTGATTCTACTGCATTACTTATTAGTTTATTTTCAATTGGAACATTTTCGTCCATTCCGATTGTATTATAAACTTTTGTAATCATATCTCCACCAAAGATTTTCATCAAGTCATCATCAAGTCCTATATAGAATTTTGATTCTCCTGGGTCACCTTGACGTCCACTACGTCCACGTAACTGGTTGTCGATTCTTCTTGATTCATGTCTTTCTGTACCAATTATTTTTAAACCACCAGCTGCAATTACTTTTTCTTTTTCTTCTTTGATTTCTCCTTCATATTTCTTTTCTAATTTTTGGAATTCTTCTCTTGCTCTTAAAATATCTTGTTCGTCTGTTTCATAATATGTGTTTGATTCTTCAATTAAGTTTTCTGGAACTTTATTTTTCTTCATTTCTTGTTTTGCTAAGAATTCACTATTTCCACCTAACATAATATCAGTACCACGTCCTGCCATGTTTGTAGCTATTGTTACTGCTCCAAATTTTCCTGCCTGTGCTATGATTTCAGCTTCTTTTTCATGGAATTTAGCATTTAATACTTCATGTTTAATTCCTTCTTTTTTAAGAATTCTACTTAATTTTTCTGATTTTTCTATTGATACTGTACCAACTAGTACTGGTTGTCCTTTTTCATGACTTTCTTTTATGCTTTGTACTATTGCATTAAATTTAGCTTTTTCGTTTTTATATATTACATCATTTTGGTCATTTCTTATCATTGGCTTGTTTGTTGGAATTGCTACAACATCTAAGTTATAGATTTCTTCGAATTCTGCCTCTTCTGTCATTGCAGTACCTGTCATACCTGATAATTTGTCATACATTCTAAAGTAATTTTGGAATGTAATTGTTGCTAATGTTTTTGATTCATCTGCAATTTTTACTCCTTCTTTTGCTTCTATTGCTTGGTGTAATCCGTTGTTGTATCTTCTTCCATACATGATACGACCTGTAAATTCATCTACTATTAATACTTCTCCATCTTTTACAATATAGTCAATATCTCTTTTCATTACACCATGTGCACGTAATGCTTGATTTACATGATGTACTAATGTTGAGTTTTCTATATCATTAAAGTTTTCTAGTCTAAACTCTTCTTCTGCTTTTTTGATACCTTTTTGTGTTAATGATGCTGATTTTGCTTTTAAGTCTACAATGTAATCATATTTTTCATTATCTTCTGCTTGGTTTTCATCTTTTACATCTTCTTCTACAATTACTTTTGGTGTTAATCTTTTTACAAAATCATTTGCTTTTTTATATAAGTCTGAAGATTGATTTGCTCTACCTGAAATAATAAGTGGTGTTCTAGCTTCATCAATTAAAATACTATCAATCTCGTCTACAATGGCATAACTTAATCCTCTTTGTACTAATTGATTTTTGTAAATTACCATGTTATCTCTTAGGTAATCAAATCCGAATTCATTGTTTGTTCCATATGTTATATCACATGCATATGCTTCTTGCTTTTCTTTTGGCTCCATTCCAGCTATTACAAGTCCTACTGATAATCCTAAGAATTTATATAATTTTCCCATCCATTCACTATCTCTTTTTGCTAGATAGTCATTTACAGTTATTACATGTACACCTTCTCCTGTTAGTGCATTTAAATATACTGGAAGTGTTGCTACAAGTGTTTTTCCTTCACCTGTCTTCATTTCTGCAATTCTTCCTTGGTGTAGTATAATTCCACCTATTAATTGCACATCAAAATGTCTCATTCCTAATACTCTTTTTGAGGCTTCTCTTACTACTGCAAATGCTTCTGGCAAAATATCATCTAGTGTTTTTCCTTCTTCTAATTGTTCTTTGAACTCATTTGTTTTATTTTTTAATTGTTCATCTGTTAGTTTTGATATCTCTTCCTCTAGTCCATTTATTTTATCAACTATTGGCATTACTCTTTTTACTTCTTTTTCACTATAGCTTTTAAATATCTTTCTGAATATTCCCATGTTTTTCTCATTTCCCTTCTTACTATTTCTCAACTTGTTATAATATATCATGATTATATTGACTTTTCAAGTGTTTTATAGAAATTTTTGTGAATAGAGTTTTGAGCAATATGAAAGAGGCCTCCAACTTGGAAGCCCCTACTCTGATTTTATGGTTACTTCAAAATGTAACGTGTATTGTCTTCTTCGATTCCATCCAGCAAAACTACATCACTGTACTTTCCTGGATTTGCCATCACCTCATGCATAATGTCATCAAAAACATATGTCACTACTTTTGAAAGTCCTCGTGCACCTGTCGTACTGTTTTCTTTCTTTACTTTTTTCACGATTGCTTTAATGATTCCCGGGGTATAATGAGTTGTGATTCCATCCTTGACTTGAAGACTTCCAACAAATTTTTTAAGTTTAGAATTTTTGGAATTTAACAAGATATCTTCCAATACATCTTCACTTAAATCATTCAGCTGAACAATCAAATCAATTCTTCCTACGAACTCTCTTTCAAGCCCATATTCAGCTAAATCTTCCTCATTTACCATTTTTTCTTCTTCGATCTGTTTTTCAGATTTTGTTTCAGTTGCAAATCCAATTGCAGACTTATTTTTAAGTCTTTTCTTAATGATTTCATCAATTCCAGAAAAAGCCCCTGCAAAATAAAACATGACTTGTTCAGTATTGAAGTGTACCATTTCATCTCCATCTTCTCTTCGAAGGATAATAGGAATAACCTTTCCTTCAACCAGTTTAAGTAACTGGTCCTGAACACCTTTTCCTGAAACATCTCGCTGCGTTGTATCCTGGCTTTTGGCTTTTTTGTCAATTTCGTCAATTATTACAATGCCATTTTCTGCTTTTTTTACATCATAGTTTGCAGCAGCTAACAGCTTTACAACAATGTCTGAAACGCTTAAGCCTTGATACGCTTCTTCTGTATAATCATTTGCATCAATGGTTATACATGCCTTTCCAGTTTTCTTTGCTAACTGTTTCAGAATTTCTGTTTTACCTGTACCACTTTTTCCAACAATCAAAACATTTGACTTGATTTTATATCTGCTGGCTTTGTACTCTGCATTTACAATCTGCCGTACCTGCTTGTCCTGCCCTTTCACTGTTTCCATAATAAATTTTTCCGTTTCGGTAACAGTGGGGTCTTTAACGACTTTTCCTTTGATTCTTGGATTTTTCTTAGTATCGGCTGTTGCAAGTTCATTTTTACCTTTTTTGAAGAATCTAAATTTAATCATAGCAAATTTCCTCCTTTTATCTAGGATGTGAAATTTTTCGTTTACAAGCTACTTTTTTTCTTTCAGTTCTAGTCTTTGAAACTTTTTTGCTGTTTGTGTTTTTTCTTGTTTTAGTATTACTATAAAGCTTTGCACCCATGGCTTTCATATAACCATAACTTGCTACTTTAAAAGTATGTTGTCCAAGAATTTCCACTCTTTCAGCAATTTCTGCATCTTCAACTCTTGAAGCAAATTTTTCCTTAGTCTCTTTTTCACCATGGTTGATTAATACTAATTTCAAATTTTTGAATTTTGAAAGCAGTGCAATCAGCTCATTTGCCTTAGCATGTGATGAAAATTGACTAGTTGAAAAAATCTGTGCCTTGATTTTAAGTTCCATTCCCATGACCATAACTCTTTCTTCATCAACGTTATCCATTAATTTTCTTCCTAATGTTCCTTCACTACAATAACTGGTTAAATAAATTGCCCAGTTTTTTCTAGTAATAACAGTAGGTAAGTACAGCTGTGCTGGTCCATGATCAAGCATTCCAGAAGTAGTTAAAATGATTTTTTGTGTATTTGTCATCATTATTCCTACTCTGTTGTCTTTGTTTACCAATCGAAAATTCTTCGGAAGAAACTCCAATTTTTCCTCATCAATATCAAGTAATTTGCTTCTGTACATATATGTGTACTGATGAGCCAAATCACCATCCAGGTAAATTGGAATGCTTCCATCAATTCTCCCATCTTCTTGCATATTTTTCAGAATATACAGAATTTCCTGTGCTCTTCCCTGTGCAAGAACTGGAATAAAAAGACTTCTTCTTTCTTTTAGAAGCTTCTCTACATCTCTTTCAAAGTTGTATTCAATTTCGCTTGTTTCTGTGTCTCCATATGTTGATTCAATTACAACATTCATTGGAAGTCCATAAACCCAAGTTGGCATCTCTTTAACTTCTTTAAAAGTATTGTATGGCTTGTAATCTCCTGTAAAAAGAATGTTTATGTCTTTTTCTCCTGGATAACTGAGCTGTGTCAAAATCATTGACGCTCCGACAATATGCCCATTGTCAAAGAACGTGACTTTGACGTTCTGGTTTACCTGAATGCTTTCGCCAATTTCACAAGGCTCTATGCACTCAAAAACCCGTTCAAGGTCTTCTTCGTCGTAGAGTGGTTTCTGCTTCCATCTTTGCGCTTCCTCTTTCATAATCTGATATGAATTGCCAAGCGATATTTTCATGAGCTTAGCTGTTGCCTTGGTTGCAAATATCTTGCCATAAAAGCCATTTTTACAAAGCAAAGGTAATTTGCCAACATGGTCAGCATGATTGTGTGTGATTAACACAAACTCAATCTTTTCACATGAAAACGGAAAACCATTCTGGTTAAGGTAATTGTATTCTCTTTCTTGAAAGAGTCCACAATCAACTAAGAAATTGCATTTCCGTACACTGGAAGTTGTTACACTAACCGGTAAAGCTGAACCAGTTACTTCCGGATGTAATGCTGTGATATAAGCAAAATGTCTTTCTTTTGAACCCATAAAATCACTCCTTAAATAGTTATTTTAAGTTTATTACTGGTTTCTGCAAATATTATATACGATTTCTTTACATAAATCAATATTTAATGTAAATTTTTATACCTTTTTGTTATTTTTATGACATTTTAAAAAATCCCACTTGTTGGTACATACTCATTACTTGGTGGCATTACATAAGAATCTTCTGGCTGATTCGTTTCTTCTATTTCTGTAATTTTTATAAATGGTATTTGTTCATTATGATATTTTCCAATTTCGATATTTCCAGTTATATTAACCCATGTTCCATCTTTAAAGTTCTTTACGTCTTTGCTTTCACATAAAAAACCAACAACTACAGCTTGAGTTTTGCTTTCATTTATAAACATATCTCTTGCAATAACAAACTGTTCTTCTTTAAAATCTATAACTCTATATATGTACCCTGTAAAATTTATTTTCATTCCTATATAAGAATCTGGATTATCATGCACTGCCTTTAGAATATTAGTATAATTTTCTGTTTTTATCTCTGTAATATCTTGTTTCTCTATTTTGTCATTTATCAAAAACTTTCCACTAGTAAAAAATATTTTATATATGCTAAAGCCAAATACAACTGCCATAAATATAGATAAAATCACAATTAATGCTAATCCACCATTTACTTTTAAATTATATATAAACATAAAAAGCCCTCCACTTATTTTTTATAAGTTTATGAGCTTATTTTTTATTTATGCATATCTCAAAAGAATCTGTTTGATATTCCATCTTCTAATACATTTGCAAAAACACTTTTTAAAATTATTAAAACTATTGGCCCAACCAACATCCCCATTACACCAATCACTTTAAATCCTGTATACATTGCAATTAAAGTAAATATTGGATGTATTCCTATTTTTCCACTTACAATTTTCGGTTCTAAAAATTGTCTTACAATAGACATTATTAACCACAAGGATAAAATTGAAATTCCTAATTGAATATCACCATTTAATGCTTCCACTACGGCCCAAGGAGCCATAACCGAACCAGAGCCTAAAATAGGCAATGCATCTACAACTCCTATTCCTAGTGCTATTAAAAGTGGATATTTAACATTCATTCCTACAAATTTGAATATATATAATCCTACTAAAGATATTACAAATGATACTAATATCAATATTGCTTCTGCTTTTAGATATCCACCTAATTTTCTAGTTATCTCTTTTACGTGTATTCCTATCTTTTGCACCCATTTTTTAGGCATATGATGTTCCATAAAATCCAATATATATATCCTATCTGTACATACAAAATATACTGATAAAATTGTAATTATAACATATATGGTAATAGTCGGAAGAGATGTAATTAATGAAAGTAATTTTGTCAAGAAACTTGTCACCCATTCTGAAACTTTTAACAATATTTCTTGAGATGCTTCTTGTGCTAAATTTAATGCTGTATTTGATATTTTGATTTTAGTAATACTCATCTTTCCTATTGTATCTTGAATTTGTGTATATGCTTTGTCTATATATAAATTTAAAGTTTGTAAAAGATTTGTTGATTCAGAAATTAATGAAATTATTCCCCATGCAACGCTTCCTATTATTATGGTAAATACTATTATAAAAATTATTATTGAACTCATTTTCCTTGAAAGCCTTGTTTTTTTCATTAAATATTTTATTGCAGGTTCTACCATTAAAGAAATTATAAATGCTACTAAAAATGGCATGTAAAACACTGCCATTTTTACTCCTATGTATACCCCAAATACTATTAGGGCTATATTTAAAACTCTTCTTATAATTTTATAAATATAATTCAAATCCTCTGCCATATGCCCTCTTTTCTATGTAGTTTGTTGATAATATAAACTCAAAAAATAAAGTTTACATTATCAACAATTTGTTATCTATTATTTTTAGTTTGTCCACCACAACCACAAATATCTTCAACAGTATTGCAGAAATGGTCTTCGCCAGTTTCTTCATTGTAATGAGCTAAATCGCCAAGTGTTAAAATTCCTATAACTTTATCATTATCAACAACAGGAATTCTTCTTATTTGGTTTTGTGCCATTTTGTTTTCTGCTGTATGAACATCATCATTTTCATTACAAGTGCAAACATTACAAGTCATTATTTCACTTGCTGGTGTATTTTTCGCATCTTTGTCACATGCTACTGTACGCAATATTATATCTCTATCTGTAATCAATCCTACAAGACAGTTATTATTATCACATACAGGTACACAACCAATATGATTCTGTTCCATTAATTTTGCAACATCATTTATCTTTGTTTCTGGTTTTACACAACAAACATCGCCACACATACAATCTTTAACCTTCATACTAAACTCCTTTTTATTTTTTTGAATTAATATTAATTCTTTATATATTTTAGTCAAAAATAAAAAAGATTATTCTTATTTTTTGATTTTTTATATTTCTATAATTTTCTTTTACTCATCAAAAAATTGGAAGTTATATATATAATTATTGTATATAACTTCCAATTTTTTAATTTTTAATATAATTTCTGTGAAGCTAAAGCAAATTCTGTTGCCTGAGCAATAGATTCTGCTCTCGAATAATCAGCACCAAGTAAGTCTTCTGCACAAGTTATTCCTTTTTTTCTAAGATAATCATCAAGATCACTATTTCTAATAATCTCTATATCTGCTGATGGAATCTGCCATCCAGAGCTTTTGCTCCAAAGATATCTTTGTTTTTGGAAATCAAATATGCAAATTACTTGCACATTAAAATACTTTCCAAAAAGTTCTTCGATACCCGCTTCACAACTAATAAAAAAATCTGCCTTCTCTGATTTTTCAATTAGAGTATTTACTCTATTGAAAGCACCTTCATAAGTTTCCTCATTAAATGGTTGTTTTGATACTCCTGAATTAACCTTTTGATGAAAAAACTCTATTTCAGTGTCATCAATTTTGAAAAACCGAGAAAATGCACTCTTGATTCCTCTTATTTTCTCAGCAGAATCAGTTGCAATTCCAACTCTCATGGTATATTTACCTCCTTTGTATTTATACATATATTATACCATAGTTTAGAGATTTTTTCAATATTTATTTACCATCATAATAATCAATTCCTACACGAGTAAGTTCTTTGCTAGGAACAAATTTTGCTCTTTTTTCATCATATTCTTTTTCATCAAATTGTCGTACTATTGCATCTTCCCCATCAACTAAATATTTTTGACCATCTATAGTAACAACAACACATCTTATATATCTGGTTGATTCTCTATTTTTGCCATCTATTTTTTTCCATACTTTTTCTCTATTTTCTTTTCCAATACTAATATCTATTATTTCTTTCATGTATTCAAATATTCCTTGTGAATCTAGTCCATCTTCTTTTAATATTGCAACAGCTTTCCTTAAAAAGGAAACTTCTTCACTTTCTTTTTCTTCATCTTTTATTTCTGACTCATCTGTTTCTGCAATTTTATTTTCTATTCTCTTTATTGCAAATTCATTTCTTCCTTCATTAAATTTGTCAAGAACATTTTTAAATTTATCCTTATCATCTTCTAAAATTGTAATTCCCTCTAGTGTTAATCCTGTTTTTAATCTTGTAAGATCTTTTATCCTAAAAAAGTCATCCAAATCAATAGCTAAACTATAATCGTTGGAAGTAAGTCCTACAAAATAATGTGTAAGATTCTTATTCCACAATATACAAGAATTGTAATTTTCGTCATTTTTAAATAATTCATTTAATGATTCAACTAAGTACCTTGATAATTCAAAACATATTCTTCTATTATGTTTTTCTCTATTTTTTTCCCACTCTTTATCAACATTTCTTCCATACCAATCAGGAAGACTGAATATATCATCATCAACTTTTTGAATATATGATATTAAATTATCATCATATACATAGTCATGGCATAATTTTTCATAAACTGATAATATTTTTTCCTCATTGCTTAATTCTTTATTCATCGCTAATTTATCGACATATTCTTTAAGTTCACTTGATATATTCCAATCAGCCTTGTCATATACCATATCTTCCCCTAAATACTTTCCGTATTTTTTCTCTAATTTTGGGTCCAAAACGATTGTATGCTTACTTCTAAAAAACATGTTTACTAATTCATTTAATCTTATAATTTTTTCTATATTTATACTCATACAATTTCTCCTTGCTTTTCTTTTATCCACCATAATATGGATATATATTTTCTGCTGAATTGAAGACAAAAACGTTTTTATCTAAGTCTCCTTTTTCTATTTGAATTATAGCTTGTTCAATACTATCTATTAAATATGTTTTACCATCAAATTCAAAAATTATGCATCTTTCATATCTTTTTTCTGGTGCTATCTTATCTTCTTTCCAGATTTTTTCTATCTTAATTCCTTCATTTTCCACTATGGCTCTTATATATTCAAAAAATCCTTGTGCATCAATATTTCTATTTTTTAAAATTTGTGCAACATTATTAAAATATTCAATAAGACTCTTGTTCTTTAAATTTCTCTTTGCCTCTTCAATCTCTGCAAGTTCTTCTCTTTTCCCTTCATTAAATTTATCAACTGCTTGTTTAAATTTTCCTGATTCATCTCTAAGTATCTTTATTCCTTTAATTGTTAATCCAAATTTAACTCTTGTAAGATCCTTTATGCTATTAAAATCATCTAAATCTAAAATGACACTGTATTCATCTCCTGTTAATCCTACAACATAATGTAAATTTTCCTTATCTCCAAGCATAAATGCTTCTAATTTATCATTTCCATCTAATAACACATTTATTGCCTTAGCATAAAATCTTGCAAATTCATAGCATATTCTTCTATTATGTTTTTGCCTTTTTTCAATCCAGTCTTTTCCAACAATTCTTCCATACCAATCTACTGCTATATATTTTATATTATTTATATCACTATCATCTCTTTTGAAAAAATACAACACATTAGCATCATATACATAGTTAAAACATATATATTTATATACTTCTAAAATCTTTTCTTCAAAACTCATTGAACTTTCTTTTAATAATTTTTCTACCAGTTTACTAATTCCTTCTTCCATTTCCCATTTTACTTGGTCATATTCTATCCAATCTTCTTGAATATCTCTATTAGGTTCTAATATTATTTTATAATCTCCCTCTAATACTTGATTTACTTCATCATAAAATTTATATATATATTTATCTCTCATTTTTCTCATATTCCTCCATTTTATTTTTTCTTTTTAAATAAATCATTTCGCCCGATACACTTTATATTTCACAATTACACTCTCATCATCATCTTTTATTTTTCCTCTATTTAATAAATCATAATACACATCTTGATTTATTAACTTTTTATATACTTCTTCTAGTAATTCTTTTTTTACTCCTATTGTTTGTAAAATTTTATATGCTTTTTCTTTATTAATTCTAAAGAAAAGAGTTTCATCTTTTAAATATTCTTGAATTTTTTGATTTAATGAATAATCCTCTTTTTTATCCTTTAAAACTTCAATTTTAGCTCTATTCATCACCTCAATAACTTTGAATTCATTCATCTTCCATGTGCCTCCTTTTATATGGAAATATAAATATATATTATATTATACCACATAGAATCTCTATTTGACAATAAAATCCTTTACTTTTCTTTGTTTACCTGATAAAATATATCTATATTGTAAAATTAAAGGAGGATTTTATGGAATCAAAAGAATTAATCTTAATATTAGACTTTGGAGGCCAATACAATCAATTAATCGCTCGTAGAGTAAGAGAATGTAATGTATACTCAGAAGTTGTACCATTTAATATTTCAATAGAAAAAATAAAAGAAAAAAATCCAAAAGGAATAATCTTTACAGGAGGACCTGCAAGTGTATATGGCGAAGAATCCCCAAAATGTGCTGACGGAATTTTTGAATTAGGAATTCCTGTACTTGGAATCTGTTATGGAATGCAATTAATGGCTCATACACTTGGTGGAAAAGTTGCATCTGCAACAACAAGAGAATATGGAGAAACTAACGTAAATATAGATAATACCTCTCCTCTATTTCAAGGATTTGAAGATACAAACGTATTTTTAATGAGTCATACAGATTATGTAGAAGAAGTACCACAAGGATTCAAAAAAATCGGCTATACGCCAGTTTGTCCAAATGCAGCAATGGAAAATCAAGAAAAAAATTTATATGGAATTCAATTCCATCCAGAAGTAAATAATTCAATAAACGGAACACAAGTTATTAAAAACTTTTTATATAATGTTTGCCACTGTTCAGGAGATTGGGTTATGTCATCATTTGTAGAAGATTCTATAAAATCTTTAAAAGAAAAAATTGGAGATAAAAAAGCTTTATGTGCTTTATCAGGTGGTGTTGATTCGTCTGTTGCAGCTGTACTTTTAAGTAAAGCTATTGGTAAAAATTTAACTTGTATTTTCGTTGACCATGGATTACTTAGAAAAAATGAAGGTGACGAAGTTGAAAAAATCTTTACAGAAAATTATGACTTGAATTTTATAAGAGTTGATGCAAAAGATAGATTTTTAAGCAAACTTGCTGGAGTTACTGATCCAGAAAGAAAGAGAAAAATTATAGGTGAAGAATTTATCAGAGTTTTCGAAGCAGAAGCAAAAAAAATTGGAACTGTAGACTTCTTAGTTCAAGGAACCATCTATCCAGATGTCATTGAAAGTGGACTTGGAAAAAGTGCTGTAATCAAGAGCCATCATAATGTTGGTGGACTTCCTGACTATGTTGACTTTAAAGAAATCGTTGAACCTTTAAGAAATTTATTTAAAGATGAAGTTCGTAAAACTGGTTTAGAACTTGGTATTCCAGAAAATCTAGTATATAGACAGCCATTTCCTGGTCCAGGTCTAGCTATTAGAGTTATTGGAGATATCACAGATGATAAGCTTACAATTTTAAAAGATGCAGATGCTATTTTTAGAGAAGAAATTGCTAATGCAGGCTTACACAAAAATATAAATCAATATTTTGCAGTTCTTACTAACTTAAAATCTGTAGGTGTTATGGGTGATGAAAGAACTTATGATTATACAGTTGCTTTAAGAGCTGTTGAAACTACTGATTTTATGACTGGTTTATGGAGTAGAATTCCTTACGAAGTTTTAGAAAAAGTTTCTAGTAGAATTGTTAATGAAGTAAAACATGTTAACCGTGTAGTTTATGACATTACTTCAAAACCACCAGCAACAATTGAATGGGAATAAAAATAAGCAGATAGAACCGGTTCTCTGCCGTACCTCTTTGGGTACCGTTAGAACCGGTTCTTATTAGTTCAATTTTATATCAACTTTCAATATGCCAATTCTCCATCATCTAATGAAGAAAAATATTTAGGTGACTCATATATATCCCTCTCTCCTCTTGGTCTTGGAGGTCTTCCTGGTCCAGGTCTCATAGGTGGTCTCATTGGAGGGTGAGGTGGTCTTGGTGGTGGAGGTCTAGGAGGTCTAAATCCTGGAAAGCCTGGTCTTCCTAATAATTCTCTCAATAATAATATACGGATTATATCATTTAAACCTGTGTTTCTTTGTCTACTATCACAATTTTGGCAATATCTATCATCTTTATTTTTTTCTATTTTTTCAGTTTTTACTGTTGTAGCTTTTGAATCTATTTTTGCGACCTCTGCCTCTCCTCTCTCTTGAACCAGTGTCTTATCTTCTACTGCAGAATAGATTTCATCTGTTAGTCTATCTACTAGTTCTCTTGTAATTTCTCCCCTATTTTCCGCACATGCTTTTTGCACCATGGGATATACTATCTGGTATATCTCTGGATAACATTTTTCTAACTCTTGAATTTGTATATTATTCATTGCTGTCATCGGTCTTGTAGACATTGATTGCATATTTTGATTTTGCATTGGCATCATATTATTCATCATTTGCATTCCTTGATTTTGCATATGTGCCATTGTAGGTATTACATCATAACTTGAATAATTGTCATAATTATTATAGTTATATGTATCTGTATAATCATTCATTAGCTGATAACCTAATACACTTCTCATATAATCTTCATATAATGAATCGTTCATCTTAAATTTCATTCCTTTCTTTTAAAATTCATAATACATTATATGTTTTAATCTGATTTATGTGCGCAAAATGTACAGATAAGAACCGGTCTTATCTGTACCAAAAGGTATAGATGAGAATCGGTTCCAAACATCCACTTTTAAAATTTCATAACCATATTTTTAAATTGGTCTCCTCTATCATACATATCTTTAAACATATCAAAACTTGTGCTAGCGGGTGAAAATAAAACAATTTGACCTGGCTTAGCAATTCTTTTAGCCAAATTCATACTTTGTTCAAAAGTGTCACACATGTGAATATTTAACTGTTTGTGTTGACTCTCTAGTTCATTCTTTACAGCCTCATAAATTTTGTTTGCTGTTTGCCCAATTAAAATTAGACTTTTAACATTGTCTACTATTGGCTTTCCTATTGGTGTATAGTCTAAATTTTTGTCAGCACCACCAGCAATTAACACAATTTCTTTATCTTTAAACGCATTTAATGCTGAAATCCCTCTAGTTGGACTTGTACTTGCAGAATCATTATACCACTCTACTCCATCAACTGTACGTACATATTCTTGTCTGTGATGTACACCAGCAAATTGTTTTATTGTCTCTGCTGCATCATCTGTATCTACAAGACCTTTTGTTAATGCTAATACTGTACATGCATTTTGAAAATTATGCATTCCTTTTAGCTTCATATCTTTAGTATCTAATATATGTCTTCTTATTCCTTCATTACATTCTTTGATTATTCCATCTTCATCAACTATAAATCCATTTTCGAGTTTTTGCTTACTACTAAACATTATTACTTTTCCATTTGCCTCATCTTTGCAAGAATTTGTAATCTCATTATCGGCATTTAAAACTAATATGCCATTTTCATTTTGATGTCTGAAAATATTTTTCTTTGCATCTATGTATTCTTGATAATCTTTATGAACATTTAAATGATTTGGCGTAATATTCGTTATTGCTGCAATATCAGGACTAATTTTCATGTTCATTAATTGAAAACTACTTAATTCTAGCACAATAATATCTTCTGGCATTATTTCATTCAATTTTGTGAACAACGGAATTCCTATATTTCCTCCTATATGAACCGTAAATCCTGCATTTTTTAAAACTTCTGCTGTTAATGTTGTTGTTGTTGTTTTTCCATCACTTCCTGTAATTCCTATTATTTTACAAGGAGCTAATTTCATTAACTGCTCAATTTCTGTAGTAACTATTGCTCCTCTATTAATTTCTGCAACTAATTCTGGTTTTGTTGGTAAACAACTTGGTGATCTGAATATTAAATCAAACCCAATTAAATTTTTCAAATTTTCTCTTCCTAAGTAATATTCAAATCCATATTTTTTTATTTTTTCTATTATTTCTTTATTGATTTTTTCTTCTTCTCTATCATCAAAAACTGATACATCAGCATTTTTGCTATGTAGATAATCTATTAGTGGTATATTACTAACTCCTAATCCTATTACTGCTACTTTTTGACTTTCTAATTTTTTTTCAAATTTTTCTAATTCTTTATTTTTAAACTCCACTTTTTATAACCTCCCTCTTCATGCTTTCTAATACCAATTCTTCCGCTTCTTTTGCACTTTTACAATTTGTTACATCTAAGATTTTAGTTTGAGGATATATTACATAATATCCTGATTTTTCTTGTAACTCATCTCTTAGTTTTATCATTTCTTTTACCTGCTCTTTTGGTATTTCTTTATTATATTGCATATATTTTCTATTTGTTCTTTCTTCAAGTGATGCATCAATAAAAAAGTGATAAGTTACATCAGGATACATTTTAACAATATCTCTTGATGATAATATAACATTATAGTTTTTTCTATATTTATCAATTAAGTCTTTTCCAAATTCATATAACTTTTCATTATTTGCTATATTGCTAACTTTTGAAACAGCTATTGATGATTTTTTTGATTGCAATTCTTCTTGTGATATTTTTTTTTCTTTCATATATATAACTGTTTCTTTATTCTCTAATTTTATCTCTATTCCTAGCTTTTTCATAATTTCAAATGCGTCAAGATTTTGTGCGTTTTGTATTTTATTTTGTGTCATTCCATATACAATTGCTCTATATATTTCTCCACCATGTAAAATTATTGAATTTTCTGTATCATTTAGTAATTCTCTACATATTGATGTTTTTCCAGCACCAACAGTTCCTTCTATTCCTATTACTATATTTTTCATTTTCTTCTTCCTTTTTTTACATTTTATAATACTTAGTATATCACACTCTTATATCTAAGACAATATTTTGTATATTTTTTTATTTAATGGATAAACTATTTTAGAAAAATTGAAATGGAGGTGTTCTTCTATGTCAGATAAAAAAAGTAAACAAAGCAAAAAAAATAATAGAAATAATGAAAATCAAAACAATAACAACAACCCCAAAAATAACGAAAAATAGTTATTTCATTAAGAAAATCCAACTTATTTAAAAAGTTGGATTTTTATATCTTTATTAGTTTAAAATCTAATGCATCTGCACTTACAAGTTTAAATTGAATTCCTTCTACATCTCCTTCTATTGCCTCTTTTATAGATAATCCATGTAAATGACCATAATAACATCTTTTAACATTATATTTTTTCATAAGTTCTACAAATTTTGTTTCTTGCTCTAGTTCTATCTTTGTTTTTGTTATTGGTGGATAATGCATAAATACTATTATTTCTTTATTATTTCCGTATTTATTCACTCCGTCTTGTAGAGATAGTTCTAATCTTATCAGCTCTCTATTTATTAATTTCTCATCAGCTTCTTCATCAGCTATGCTCCATCCTCTAGTTCCACATAAAATTTTATTTTCGAATTCATAACTATTATTATATAAAAAATCAATATTAGAAAAATTATTTTCTTTCAAAAATTTCCTCATATTAGCTAAAGTTGTCCACCAATAATCATGATTTCCCTTTAACATGATTTTTTTTCCAGGCAAATTATTTAGATATTCAAAGTCCAATTTAGTATCTGCTAAATATGTTTCCCATGAAAAATCGCCTGGTAAAACCACTAAATCATTTTCAGTTACTTTTTCTATCCAATCTTTTCTTATTTTTTCTTCATGACCTGACCAATTATCTCCAAATATATTCATTGGCTTTGGTACTCTAAAAGATAAATGTAGGTCTGCTATTACAAATATTGACATATTTCTTATCCTTTTCTAATCTCCAATTTTTAAGTTTGGCACTGCATTTAATGTATTTTCTGAAATGTCTCCATGTAAATATCTATAATATCCCGCAGCACCTATCATTGCAGCATTATCTGTGCAAAGTTTCAAGTCGGGCTTATATATTTTGATTCCTTTTTCCTCTAACTTTTCAAACTCACTTCTTATATGTGTATTTGCTGATACTCCACCTGCTAATACAACTTTCTTTATTCCAGTTTGCTCTATTGCTTTTGTTATATTTTCTATTAATACTTCTGTTACTGCTTTTTCAAAGCTCATGCATAAATCTTCTTTACTTACATCTGGATTTTTATGGTGCAAATTTATTACTGCTGTTTTTATTCCACTAAAACTGAAATCCAAGTTTTCAAAATGAGTTTTGGGAAATTCTATACTTGGTTTACCTTGTTGGGCTAATTTGTCAACCTTTGGTCCTCCTGGATATCCTAATCCCACAACTCTTGCTACTTTATCAAAAGCCTCTCCTATCGCATCATCACGTGTTCTTCCTAATACTTCCATATCACAATAATTTTTTACATATACAATTTGCGTATTTCCTCCTGATGTTAACATACACAAAAATGGTGGTTCTAAATCTGGATGTGTTATGTAATTTGCAGCAATATGTCCTTCTAAGTGATTCACTCCTACTAATGGCTTATTTAGTGCATATGCTAGTCCTCTTCCATATGATACTCCTACCAACAATGCCCCTACCAATCCTGGTCCGTATGTTGGTGCAATTACATCAACATCTTCAAGCTTCATATTTGCTTCTTCAAGTGCAGTTTTTGCAACTCTTGATATCGCTTCTATATGATTTCTTGATGCAATTTCTGGTACTACTCCTCCATATTTTTCATGAATTTTAATTTGTGTATCTATTATATTAGATAAAACTTCTCTACCGTTTTTTACAACGGCAACAGAAGTTTCATCACAACTTGATTCTATTCCTAAAACTACTATATCTTTTTCTGTCATTATATTTCTCCTATTTTTATAATAATCCAAATATTCTCATTGCTAATCCTAATATTCCTTCTGTCATTGTATCTATAAGTGGCGAAATTAGTCTTCCTGCAATTCCTGTTATCCATATTATTAAAAATATTATATAAAATATTTGTTGATTATTTATAAACCATGTTTTTGCATTTCTTGGTAATATTGGTAAAAATATTTTTGAACCATCTAATGGTGGTAATGGTAGTAAATTAAATACTCCCAATCCTATGTTCATAGTAACAATACTCAATATTATTGCAATTACTATTGTTCCTACATTTGTTAATGTGAATGCTATTCCTGCAAATTTAATAATTGCACAGTATATTAATGAAAATATTATTGCTGTAATAAAATTCATTAAAGGTCCTGCAAATGATACTATTGCATCTGCTTTTTCTACTGAAATATTTCTATTATAATTTCTTGGGTCTATCTCTACTGGTTTTCCCCATCCTATATGTGCGAATAATAGCATTGCTAATCCTAATGGATCAACATGGTCAAATGGGTTTAAGCTTAATCTTCCTTGTCTTACAGGTGTATCGTCACCTAATTTGTATGCAGCAAATGCATGCCCAAATTCATGTACTGTTATTGCAAGCAGTACTGCTGGAATTGATAGTATTAAACTAAATATCCCAGATGTTCCATAACTCATTAATGATATTACTACCAATACTCCAATTATTATATATAATGTTCTTTTATCTATATTAAATCCAAACATATAAAGCTCCTATCTTCCCCTTAATTTCATAGTTTTTATTAATAAAGTTTTGCCCCTGCTGGAATATGATTATCTACCATTAGTAAATGAAGTTTTTCTTCTCCTTCTTCTGTGTGTACTGCACTAAGAAGCATTCCACAAGAATCAATTCCCATCATAGCTCTTGGTGGAAGATTTGTAATAGCTATTAGTGTTTTTCCTATTAATTCTTCTGGTTCATAATATGGATGTATTCCACTTAAAATTATACGTTCTGTATCTGTTCCATCATCTAGTGTAAATTTTAAAAGTTTTTTACTCTTTGGAACTGCAACACATTCTCTAACTTTTACAGCTCTAAAGTCTGATTTACTAAATGTATCAAAATCCACATAATCTTTAAATAATGGTTCAATTTCTACTTTTGAAAAATCTATAACTTCTTCTCTATCATTATTTTCTGGTATATCATTTATTTTTTTATTGTCTGAACTTCCAAGTGGCTTCATTGTTGGGAATAACAATACATCTCTTATTGATGCAGAATCTGTTAATAACATAACTAGTCTATCAATTCCTATTCCAAGTCCACCTGTTGGAGGCATTCCATATTCAAGTGCATTTATAAAGTCTTCATCCATCATTCCTGCTTCATCATCACCATTTTCTCTTGCTGCTATTTCTTCTTTAAATCTTTCATATTGATCTATTGGGTCATTTAATTCTGAGAATGCATTTCCATATTCTCTGCCATCAATAAATACTTCGAATCTTTCTGTTAATCTAGGATCTTTTGGAGACCTCTTAGCTAATGGTGATATTTCTACTGGATAATCATATATAAATGTTGGTTGTAAAATTGTTTTTTCAACATACTCGTCAAAGAATAAACTAATAATGTGTCCTCTTGTTTCTTTTCCTGCTGGAATTTCTAGTTTTCTTTCTTTTGCTAATGCTACTGCTTCTTCATCAGTATTTATTGTATTAAAGTCCACTCCACATGCTTCTTTTATAGAGTCTATCATTGTTACTCTTTTCCATTTGCCACCTAAGTCTATTTCTGTTCCTTGATATGTTAATCTTGTTGTTCCACATACTTTCATTGCACATTTTTGGAATAACTCTTCTGTTATATCCATCATATCATGATAATTTTGATATGCCGCGTATAATTCAATTGTTGTGAATTCTGGATTGTGTCTTATGTCCATTCCTTCATTTCTGAATATTCTTCCCATTTCATATACTTTATCATATCCACCAACAATTAGTCTTTTTAAGTTTAATTCTGTTGCAATTCTTAAATACATTGGAATGTTTAATGTGTTATGGTGTGTTATAAATGGTCTTGCAGTTGCTCCTCCTGATATTGTATTTAATACTGGTGTTTCAACCTCTAAAAATCCTTTTTCATCTAATATTTTTCTTATTTCACTAATTATTTGACTTCTTTTTCTGAATGTTTCTTTTACTTCTGGATTCATTATTAAGTCAACATATCTTTGTCTATATCTTAAATCTACATCTTTTAATCCATGGAATTTTTCCGGTAATGGTCTTAATGATTTTGATAGTAGTGTTACTTCTTTTGCATGTACAGAAATTTCTTCTGTTCTTGTTTTAAATACAAATCCTGTTATTCCTATGATATCTCCAATATCCCATGTTTTAAATGCTTTATAACTTTCTTCTCCCAAATCGTTTATACTTACATAACTTTGGATTTTTTCATCACTGTCTTGTATTGTACAGAATGATGCTTTTCCCATTATTCTTTTTGCTATTATTCTTCCTGCTACTGTTACATCTTTGTTTTCAAATTCTTCATAATTTGCTTTTATTTCTCCTGCTGAATTTGTTCTGTTGAATTTTGTTATTTCAAATGGGTCTTTTCCTTGTTCTTGTAATTCTTTTAATTTATCTTTTCTTATTTGTATTAAGTGATTCTCATCTAATTCTACTTCTTGATTTTGATTTTTGTTTTCTTGCATTTTCTATTCTCTCCTTTTTTCTCCAATTATACAGAGATATTATAGTTTATTTTGGCTTAAAAATCAAGCTTTTATGTAAAATATTGTGCGAATTTTGTTCAAATTTCTATTGCTTTTTTTATTTTTATATACTATAATATGTTTGATTTGCCTGCATAGCTCAGTTGGTAGAGTGCAGCCTTGGTAAGGCTGAGGTCACGGGTTCAATTCCCGTTGTAGGCTCCATAATGCGTTTTCGTCGAACTACTTGTAATTATTGATACAAGTGAGTTTGAAGGAAACAAAAAGTGAATATCATTTCACAATATATAAGTCGATTTAGTTGGCTTGATTTTTTTGCTTTTAATTATCTTAATTGGTAAAAATATTTATACCAAAATTTCATAATTATTTGTTATTTTTTATAAAGTATTGTATAATCAAATAAGAAAACATTTTAAATTTGGAGGTAAACAATGTCAGAAAAAATAAGAGAATTATATCAAAAATTATATAATCAAAATTATCAATTATTAGAAGAAAAGAAAAATGCCGTAAAACAAGAAGAAATTAATAAAAAAAAATCTGTGGCAAAAGCTGTAGCTTCACGTAGTCTATCGAAAATTGGTTTTGAAATAATAAGTTTTATTTTATTTTTTTTAATGGCTAAATTTATGATTAGTGATATGACACCTGATTATAAACCAGGAGAAGCTTCTTTATTTATAATGAAAACAATAATCTCTATTGCAATGATAGTTTGTTTCGGTTATGTAATATATAAATTAGTAGTAAGATCTAGAAGAACAGTTCAAGAAAACTTTTCAGTAGATAATTCTGAAACAAATGAAAAAGAATACAATGATATATTTTGTGAAAGAATTTGTAAACCTATAATTGAATATGTAATTACTAATAGTCAATATGATCATAGTTATGGTATATCTCAAGAACTTTATGAAAGCATGAGATTTTCAAATAGTCATGAAGCATATGAATCATCAGATAATATTAGATTAAACAGTAATACCAATTTAATTATGTCAAAAGTTCATTCTAAATTTAAAGATGGTGGTGCTTATGGTTATTGGTATGCTACATTATTCTGTGGAATAGCAAGTATTTATACACTTACTTTTAATATTCCAATATCTATAAAAATACGTAATAGAAAATTAGATAGTTTAAAATTGAAAAATGCAATACAATCATCTAATGAAGAATTTAACCAATATTATGAAATAGAAACTGATAATCCTGACTTATTAAATAAATATTGTACTAATAGTATGTTAGCTTGTTTCGTTGAATTAGCTAAAAAGAATATAAATTTAGAAGTAAATATTTTTCAAAATAAGATTTGTATTAGATTACACGATAAATACTTTTTAGATTTTAATATAAAAAGTGAACTTGATGAAGAAAACATTATTAATAGTTGCAATTCTATTATAGCTATAATCAACACAAATAAATTTATTATCGAAGAACTTCAATCTAATAATATATATTAAAAATAATAACCACCCGTAAAACGGGTGGTTTTAACATGCCCTATAAGGGCATATAACATTGCAGCACCTCAAGGTGCTGGCTTTTCACTCCGTTCAAGCCTTAACGCATTTACTACTGTAACAAACCCTTAAAAGGGTTATGGCTTTCCCTCTTTGTTAATTTATCTTCTAGTACATCTTCCTTTTCTTGGTCTCTTATATATTTTCTTATTGTTGCTTCATTTAATCCAACTGTACTGACATAATAGCCTGTTGCCCAAAAGTTACAATTTCCGTATTTATATCTTAAATTTGCATGGTCTTTGAATATCATCATTGAGCTTTTTCCTTTCAAATATCCCATGAAACTTGATATATTCATTTTCGGTGGTATTGATAATAGTAAATGCACATGATCTGGCATCAAATGTCCCTCTACTATTTCTACTCCTTTCCATCTGCACAAATCATGAATATATCCCCTTATATCTGTTCTCAATTTATTATATATTACTTTTCTTCTGTATTTTGGTATAAATATTATATGATATTTGCAATTCCACTTTGTATGTGATAAAGTATTGCTCATAGATATCACTCCTTTCTGATATTTTGTTGGCTTGAACACCTAACATTATATCATGGTTTGATATCTTTTTCTGTAAGCCTTTAAAACAACACCAGCATAGCTGGCGGTTTTTTGTTTCGCTTTGTGGCTCAACACGCTAAAGCGAATCAAAATAGCATTGTCAGTACTTTTTTCGAAGTACAACAATGCTATTTTATTATTCTGGTATTCCATATGCTTCAATCTTAGAAGAAAAGTCGTTTCCTACAAACGGAGTTGAAAGTTTTACTCTTATTGTTTTCATAAAACTAAAATAACCATATTCTAATTCTACATCTTCATAATATGTTTCACTTGTACCTATAACTTCATTAGTACTTTCTTTATAAATTGTACAAATAATTTTTACTACTTTATATTTCTCAACGGTGTCTTCTTTATAATGCCCCAAATTTACGCTTACAGTTGCAACATTAGAATCAACATTTGTACTGCTTGAACAACCAACTTCTACCCATTTAGCATTAGGATATTTATTTTCTATTGCTGAATTTGTATTATTTGTAGTATTTGTTGAGTTGTTATTAGTATTACTATTATTTTTGAAAAGCATACTTGAACATAGAATTATAACAGCAATTACTAAAAGCACTATATATAAAGTTTTATTTATTTTTTTTCCTAGTACTATTTCTTCTAATTTATTTTTACAGAACAACATTATAATTGCATATTGTATTATAGTTGCAACTATATTTATAATCAAGTTTATAGTTAAAATTCTAGTTGAAAATTTAAATGATATGTATGTAAATAAAATATTTATTACTAATAAAACAATTAGAAAGATAAAAATATTTTTTAAAACCTTATTAACATTGTCTGAATTTATATTTACTTCTTTCAAACTAGTTTCTACTGCTGATAAACTTATTTTCCAAAATCCAAAAATGGTAAGTAAAAAGTTAGCAATTGATTGAAGTTGTGTAGGTAAAAATGCTGATAGAATTTCACTAATAATGCCAACAACTACACCAATTAGAATTGCACCAATAATATAGTTTGTTATAAATTTCTTTGTAAATTTTCCAACAGATTGTGTATCAGTATTCTCAATATAGTCCATTTTTTCACCCCTTTTCTATATTTTTACAATATAAATGTATTTTATCATTAAATTCAAAAATTTACTATATAAAAGCTAAAAAAGTATTGAAAATTATCAAAAATATGATATACTTTAATAAATTGATTGATTTTTTTGTATCAATCGTTAAGAGAGAAAAAAGTTGTAGATAACTACGACAAACGCTCCAAGACTTATTTGTTAGAACTTTTTAGCTGTTGAGGTTATGCCAATTTACACATGCATATTATTGGAGAGCCACAGAATATGTGCTACCATATAAATTATGATAAAACACCACATAGCTCGGCAAAGCATAATATGTTTTTTTTATTTATAAACTAGTCCTGTTCAACTTCTGTATCATTATTTTCCTTGCTAATATCTCGTTGTTTCATTTTACTAAAAGTTGAAAGAATTATTGTCTCTTGAGCAAATCTAATTCCTTTAGCATTTTTATATAAGGGATTTTTTGCTCTTTCAAACATATCTTTTCCTAAGCTTTTTCTATAAGTTTCTCCTACATCTGCTGGAACGCTTCTATCAAAATAACTCATATCATGCATAGGTGCTAAATTTCCATTTTCATCTGTTCTCCCTGATGATTTTGTTTCACATTCCAAGCTTCCAACATTTTTGTAGTCTTAATTTACTTATTGCTCTTAATTGATCTATTTTACAATAAGAAAATCCTTCAAAATCTTTAATTTTTCCAATATCAATAACGACATGAAAATAAATTTTTTTAATATTTTGTTGATTTTTTTACAAATTGAGTATAATAATAATTCAACTTATATTATCTTAATTAAATTTTTTATAAATGGTATAAACTAAAAATAAATAAAAGATATACAAGAAAACCCGTATCATTATTACGTACAATCAATAACCACCCTCAGTAAAATTTACAGAGGGTGGTTATTTCATTTAAATGAAACGGTTATTTAAAAATAAACAGTTTCTTAAAATGTTCTTCTGCCATTCCAATAGCTCCTGCAATTATTTCAAAAGCAACAACTTTTTCAAGCAAATCCTTTGGAATCTGTCGGATAACTTCTCCTACCGAAGGCTTAAACAAGCCATAATACCCATATCCATGAAGCATTTTTATATCTTCGAGAACTGATAACTTAGTAAAGTCAACTTTTTCTGCATAATCAATTGCTTCAGTAAGCCAAGTATATGCTACATGTGTTAATTCTCTTTCTGATAGTTTTCTCAGATATGTATCACGTTTTACGATTGGTCTAATGTTTTCATACCAATGAGCAATATCTTTATCACTCATTTGAGGTATTTCATACTTCCGTTTCATAATTTTTGCCCTCCCTGCATTCGCAAATTGTTCTATTACTAATGTTTTTTATGGTATCTATAGTATTTTATCACGTTTTATTTTTTATGCAAAGTATAATTAATAAAAAAATTACCTTTTTTCAAATAGGCATAAATTTAAGAGACATTGCGCTATATCTCCTGAATTTAATTTTCAACCCTATACAAATTGTTAACATCTACCTTTAATGCTTTAGCTATCAATATTAGCGTACTTATTTTAGGTTCTCTTTCTTGCCTTTCTATTTTACTCAAATGTCCTTTACTTATCCCTGACAGTTGTGAAAGTGTTTCAAGTGTCATTCCTTTTTCAAGTCTAATTTGTTTTAATAATATTTCTATTTTCATAAAATCACCTGAAGTTAGTTTGTACAATTATTTGTATATCATGTATTTTGTTGCATTTGGGCAACTTTATAAAATATAGAATTATTTTTTAAAATACATTAACCAAATTAAATGCATATTTACGTTGAATATGTTCAAGTACAAACTTTCCAACATCAAGTTCTGTAGCAGCTGAAGAATAATCTTCTGTTTCAATATAAGTTTTTGCAGATACAATTGCTGTATCTATTTTTTCAAGTTCATCATGTTCTATATAATAAGCTAGTTTATTGTGTCTTCCTTTCCAACTTTCTTCTAAACTTGCTATTTGTTTTGTAATTTGTTCTTTATCTTCTTTTAAAATTTGTTCTTTTAAGTCTGAAAATATCTTTGTTATCTCTAATGTTGTTTTATTAGTATAGTCTTGTGTAAACACATCTAATGAAAAAATAACTACAACTATTATTATACATATTACAGATTCTTTAAACATTTTTTTCACCATCCTTTTCTAATGGTTGGCAAAAAAATTGATTGTCCCCATCGATTGTGACTATTAATGCTTGTTCCGGTCTAATTCCAAATTTTTCTGTTTGTTTTTGTAACCATACATAGTTTTTTCCTAGCTTTTCCAAATTTTTATACATTACCTTACCATCAACAACTAAATCATATGGTATTCCTTCATATTTGGGTTCTATATTAAAATCTTCTGGTGTTGTTGCTCTTTTATTAGGTTTAGGTATCACTGTTACTTGTCCACTTGTCTCTAAAACAGCATATTCAACATCTCCTATATTAAATATATTATTGGTTCTAAGCCTTTCTTCAAGCTCATTTATTGTAAATCTTTCTTTTTTTAAAACTTTTTCATCAACCTTTCCCCTGAAAATCAATATTGCCGGTTTTCCACATATAATCTCTCTTGCTTTTGTGCTTTTTAAATTTAGCATTGATATAGTAAGGTGCATTACTAATAATCCTAATATAGGGATTATTCCATTTGATATTGGTACTCCTGTTTCAGTCATTGGTAAAGTTGCCAAATCAGCAATCATTATTGAAATTGCTAATTCAAATGGTTGCATTTGACCTATTTCACGCTTTCCCATTAATCTCATTACTACTAATACAAGTATGTATAAAACAATTGCTCTAAAAAATGTTATTAGCATATTATTGCCTCCAAAATTAAAATTTTATTATTATTTTTCACATTTTTTAGTCGTTTATACGATTTTTGTATAATTATTTTTTTCTTGTAAATACTACTGATATAACCTTGAAAAAATTAAATTATAAAAAAATAAATAAGGAGGTTTTTGATATGTCAAATTCTCAAAGTAACAGTACTACAGGTACTTCTACAGTTTGGCAAATTGTTGGTAGATTAATCACAGCTGCTATAGTTCTTGCTATCACTGCATTTTTCACTCCTAATTTTACTATAAGTAATATTTGGGCATTAGCACTTGCAGCAGTTGTTTTAACAATAATGGATTATTTAATAATCAAATTTACAGGTCTACATGCAAGTCCTTTTGGAAAAGGATTTGTCGGTTTTGCTTTAGCTGCTATTATTTTATATTTTACACAGTATTTTGTAGTTGGTTATTCAATTTCTTGGATGGCTGCTATAATTGGTGCTTTAATTTATGGAGTTGTAGATTACTTTATACCCGGAAATCAACAAATGTAAAATGTCCAGTAATATTATTTACTGGACATTTTATTCAACTTTATTAAATTCAAACCGTTATTTTTTTATTATTATTTCATTTTTGTTTTTGTATATGCTGTTTTCTGGTACAACTCCTCTTACTGATGATAGTGGATATATATTTGTATTTTTTCCTATAACACTTCCTGGATTCAAAACACTTCCACAACCAACTTCTACACAGTCTCCTATCATTGCTCCAAATTTTTTCAATCCCGTTTCAATTTTTTCTTCTTTATCTTTTACTATAACCAATTTCTTATCTGACTTTACATTAGAAGTTATTGAACCAGCTCCCATATGAGCTTTATATCCTAATATAGAATCACCTACATAATTATAATGTGGCACTTGTACATTATTAAACAATATAACATTTTTTAATTCTGTTGAGTTTCCTACAACCGCATTATTTCCCACAATAGCATTACCTCTAATAAAAGCACAATGTCTAACTTCTGCATTTTCGCCAATTATTACAGGACCTTTTATATATGCAGATGGATATACATTAGCAGATTTTGCAATCCATATATTTTCTCCCTTTAATTCATAAATTTTGTTGTCTAATTTAGGTCCTATTTCTAATATAAATTTACTTATTTCCGGTAAAGCTTCCCATGGATATTCGAATTTTTCTAGTAACTCTTTTGCAATTGTCTCGTCTAAATTATATAAGTTTTTTATTTTACATTTTTCCATTTTTAATCTCATTCCTTTCTTAAGGTATAAACCAGGTTGGAAAATAATTATAATTTTGTAACTACTTGCTTTGCATAGAATTTTTCATATAATTCCTTTGCAGTTCTTGGACTATCTACTCCCTCTTTATTTTTTACTGGTGCAAAATCATCCTCACGTTTTCCACGAAGAATAGCTATATCATCAAAAAATTCAAATGCATCAAATATAAATGATTCAAATTTATATGAATTTGGCTCTGTTGGTATTACCTCTTTTCCATTTTCATCTATGTATGAATTTTTCTTGTGTGCACAGTGATACATTAAAATTTCATTACTGATTTTTTCTACTGCATTAATTGTGTATAAATTACACATTATATGTGATTCACCATATTTTAGTTCTCCATCATCATCAACTTCTTCTGCCATTTTTTCTGGTAACTCTGTATATTCTATTACTTTTGGGTGTCCATTCATTTTGCAAAATACCCCAACTCTTTCATGTGGATTTGCTTTCACTACTGATTTTGAAGCAATTTGAACATTTTTATCTATGGCCATTCCTAACAAAGTTACATCAACCATTTTTAATAATGCATTATCTACACTACCTATAAATATCCACTTTACTCCTCTTTCTTTCATATTAGCTAAACATCCACTTGCACGTAAAGATGAATAAGTTCCACCATTTCCATCTGATGCTTCTTTTATTTTAAAATCTTTTCCAATAAGTAATTTTCCTTCTTCGTCAACTAATGGCAATTCACTTTGTGTAAAAATAGTAACATAATTTTTGTCATATCCAAAGTAATTGTGTTTTTCTAGAAAATCTATTGTTTGTTGATTGTTTTCCTTACTCGTCATTATGTACCAAGGAATTGTTACTCCATATTTTTGATTTGCTTCTTTTAAATTTTCTGTTAAAATTTCAAATAAATATTTTCCTTTTCCATATACATTTAATTTGAATGTTCCTTTTGGTCCAGGATGGCCTAATCTTGTTCCTTGGCCACCTGCCATTGTAACAACTGCATATTCGCCATTTCTTACTGCTTTTTCTCCAAGCTCATCCCCCCTGCCGCATTATGCCCGCTTTTCGCGCGAAGCACGCGCATACCACGCCGCGATCGCCGCGGGGGCTTCCTCGCGGTTTTCTATCGTCAGCGGGAAAAGCTCCACGCCGTTCTGCGCGCGCACCTCGTCCAGAAACGCATTATGCTCCGGCTTGATGACGCCGAGCACCGGTGTGCCGGAATGTATCGCCGCGAGCACCGCGGCGCGGAATGCGTGCGCGTCCAGCTCCATGCGCCCGAGCTCGTCCATGAGGATAACGTCGCATTCCCGCTCCGCGAGCAGCGCGCAGCC
>MNRR01000040.1:8347-42727 GCA_001916055.1 Clostridium sp. 28_12 | reverse complement strand
CTAAACATTTCTACACCTGTAACAACAGTTTTTCTTCTTTCTGTTGTTAAACCAATGATTTCAACTTCGTCAGAAACTTTAACAATTCCTCTTTCTACTCTACCTGTTGCAACTGTTCCACGTCCTGTAATTGTGAATACGTCTTCAACTGGCATTAGGAATGGTTGGTCTACTGGTCTTTCTGGTGTTGGGATATAGCTATCAACTGCATCCATTAATTCTTTGATTGGTGCATAAACAGGATCATTAGGATCTGTTGATGTACTCTCTAATACTTTTAATGAAGAACCTTTTATTACTGGAATTTCATCTCCTGGGAAACCATATTCTGTTAATAGGTCTCTAACTTCCATTTCAACTAATTCTAATAATTCTGGATCATCAACCATATCACATTTATTTAAGTAAACAACGATGTATTTAACACCTACTTGTCTAGCTAATAAGATGTGTTCTCTTGTTTGTGGCATTGGTCCATCAGCTGCTGATACAACTAATATTGCACCATCCATTTGAGCAGCACCTGTAATCATGTTCTTTACATAGTCAGCATGTCCTGGGCAGTCAACATGTGCATAGTGTCTGTTATCTGTTTCATATTCTACGTGAGCTGTGTTGATTGTGATTCCTCTTGCTTTTTCTTCTGGTGCTCCATCAATTTCATCATAAGCTTCGAATTTAGCTTTTCCTAATAATGATAAATATTTTGTGATAGCAGCAGTTGTTGTTGTTTTTCCATGGTCAACGTGTCCGATTGTACCGATGTTAACGTGTGGCTTTGTTCTTTCAAATTTTGCTTTTGCCATTTTTAAATTCCTCCTTTAATTTTTAGTAAAGATTCTGTTTTTCTTTACCTTTATATTATTTTAAATTTAATAACTTCATTAAGTATAAACATTTTATAACAATCTTTTTCAAATTGCAAGTGTTTGCTATAATTCTTTTACACTTTTTGTATTAGTCTTCTTTTTTAGCTCTTGAAGCAACAATTGTTTCAAGTACTGATTTTGGAACTTCTTCATAATGAGATGGTTCCATAGAGTATGAACCTCTACCTTGTGTTTTTGAACGTAAGTCTGTTGCATATCCGAACATTTCAGATAATGGAATAAATGCATGTATTTCTTGCATTCCATCATTTGCATCCATACCTTCCATTCTACCACGTCTAGAGTTTACGTCTCCAATAACATCTCCCATGTATTCTTCTGGTACTGTTATTTCAACTTTCATGATTGGCTCTAAGATAACTGATTTAGCTTGTTTACATCCTTCTTTGAATGCCATAGATGCAGCAATCTTGAATGCCATTTCTGATGAGTCAACTTCATGGTAAGAACCATCAACTAATGATACTTTGAAGTCGATTACTGGATATCCAGCTAAGATACCGCTTTCAGCAGCTTCTCTCATTCCTTGTTCAATTGGTTTGATATATTCTTTTGGAACTGCTCCTCCAACGATTTTGCTTTCGAATTCAATTCCTTTTCCTGGTTCTAGTGGTTCCATTTCAAACCATACATCACCGTATTGTCCTTTACCACCAGATTGACGAATAAATTTACCTTGAACTTTTACTTTATTTCTGATTGTTTCTTTGTAAGCAACTTGTGGTTTACCTACATTACATTCTACTTTGAATTCTCTTTTTAATCTATCTACAATTATGTCTAAGTGTAACTCACCCATACCTGCAATAATTGTTTGACCTGTTTCTTGATTTGTATATGCCTTAAATGTTGGATCTTCTTCAGCTAATTTTGCTAAAGCTATTCCCATTTTTTCTTGAGCTGCTTTATCTTTTGGCTCAATAGCAATATCAATAACTGGTTCTGGGAATTCCATTGATTCTAGAATTATTGGATGTTCTGGATCACATAAAGTATTTCCAGTTGTAACATCTTTTAATCCTACTGCAGCTGCAATATCACCAGCATATACTTTTTCAATATCTTCTCTGTGATTTGAGTGCATTTGTAGAATTCTACCAATTCTTTCTTTTTTATCTTTGCTAGAATTTAAAACTGTTGATCCTGTTTCTAATACACCTGAATATACTCTAAAGAAACATAATTTTCCTACGAATGGATCTGTCGCAATTTTAAATGCTAATGCTGCAAATGGTTCACTATCAGAAGTTTTGGCTTCTGTTGGTTCACCATCTAGTGTTTCCCCTTTGATATGTGGTATATCAAGTGGTGATGGCATAAAGTCAACTATTGCATTTAATAGTTCTTGTACACCTTTATTTTTATATGAAGATCCACATGTTACTGGAACTATTGCGTTAGCTATTGTTCCTTTTCTTAATGCTTTTTTGATTTCTTCTTCAGATGGTTCTTCACCTTCTAAATATTTCATCATTAATTCTTCATCTTGTTCACATGCAGCTTCAATCATAGCTGTTCTCCATTTTTTTGCATCTTCAACCATATCTTCTGGAATATCTGTTTCTTCAATTTCTTTTCCTAAGTCATCTTTATGGATGAAAGCTCTCATTTTAATTAAATCAACAATTCCTTTAAATTGGTCTTCTGCACCAATTGGTAATTGGATTGGTACTGGGTTAGCACGTAATCTGTTTTTTAATTGGTCAACACAAAGCATAAAGTTTGCACCAACAATATCCATTTTATTTACATATACCATTCTTGGTACTTGATATTTGTCAGCTTGTCTCCATACTGTTTCTGTTTGTGGTTGAACTCCACCTTTTGCTGCTAATACTGTAACTGCTCCATCAAGGACTCTTAAAGATCTTTGTACTTCTACTGTAAAGTCTACGTGTCCTGGTGTATCTATAATATTAATTCTATTATTTTTCCAGAAACATGTTGTTGCAGCAGATGTAATTGTGATTCCTCTTTCTTGTTCTTGTTCCATCCAGTCCATTGTTGCAGCACCTTCATGAACTTCACCTATTTTATGTGTTTTACCTGTGTAGAATAATATTCTCTCTGTTGTTGTTGTTTTACCAGCATCAATGTGAGCCATTATTCCTATATTTCTTGTTCTTTCTAATGGGTATGCTCTTCCTGCCATGTTAATATTTCCCTCCTTTTATTGGATAAAGGGTTAATGTACTTACACCCTTTTATTTTTTACATTTCTTATAATGTATAAATTTTTACGTTCCTATGCTTTTAATCGAATTTTTACCATTTATAATGTGCGAAAGCTTTATTAGCTTCTGCCATTCTATGTGTATCTTCTTTCTTCTTAAATGCTCCACCGTTACCGTTAACAGCATCCATGATTTCTCCTGCTAATTTTTCAGCCATAGTTTTTTCATGTCTGTTTCTAGCATAAGTTACTAACCATCTTAAACCTAAAGTTTGTCTTCTTTCAGGTCTAATTTCTAATGGTACTTGATATGTTGCTCCACCAACTCTTCTTGCTTTTACTTCAAGAACTGGCATAATATTTTCTAATGCTGCTTCAAATACTTCTAAAGGATTTTTTCCTTCTTTTTCTTTTATTATGTCAAAAGCATCATATACTATACCTTGAGCAACTGATTTTTTACCATCTAACATTATGTTGTTAATTAATTTTGTAACAACTTTGCTGTTATAAATTGGATCTGGTAATACATCTCTTTTTGCTATATATCCTCTTCTTGGCACTATTCTTCACTCCTTTTCTTTTTTTGATACCCATAAGGTATCTAAGTTACTCTGGAAAGTTTCTCTTTCCCGTATAGTGCTACATAATCTATTCTAAATTTAAGTACCTTAATTTAGTAAATTGTGTGCACTAATCTGATTAATTCAAAAAATTAAATAAATTAGGTATATTGTGCATTTTTGATGTTTATTGCAAGGTGAGGCTATACATTTGTATGCCGAAGTTTGCAATAGATGTCGAAAATGTGCAAGATGCCTGATTTAGTTTATTTTTTATTTTTTTGGTTTTTTAGCTCCATACTTAGAACGAGCTTGCATTCTGTCTTTAACTCCTGCTGTATCTAATGTTCCTCTGATGATATGGTATCTAACACCTGGAAGGTCTTTTACTCTTCCTCCTCTGATTAGAACTACACTGTGTTCTTGTAGGTTATGTCCTATACCAGGAATATAAGATGTTACTTCATAACCATTTGAAAGTCTAACTCTGGCAACTTTTCTTAAAGCTGAGTTTGGTTTCTTTGGTGTTACTGTTTTTACAACAGTACATACACCTCTTTTTTGAGGAGCTCTGTTATTTGTTAGTGTTTTGTTTTTAGAGTTCCATCCATGTTGTAATGCTGGTGCTGTTGATTTTGCCTTTGTTGTTTGTCTTCCTTTTCTTACTAATTGATTAATTGTTGGCACTTAAATTTCACCTCTTTCCTTATATTTTTTAATTTTTTATATAAATTAAAACCGCTATAGATTTTCCATTTTAGGTTTTTCTATCGCGGTTTATATTTTATCATTTTTACTTCGTTATGTCAATATTTTTTGCTTTATTTTATTAATATTTTCCTTCTGGCAATGCATCTGTATTATTTAATGCAAACAATTTTTTAAATATGTATTTAATTCCTGTCAATGCAACTGCATCTCCTACTATATCTATATTTTGGTTTTTCATTGCATTTTTACAAATCTTAGAAATTGCATTTTTTTCCGTTTTACTTAGCTTAGTTGTATTTAAATATGAAAAATTATATGTTATTGGAACAGAGCCTATATCTAACAATATATTTTTTGAAAATGACATTGCATAATTATATATAAAACTACCAACATCATAATTATATTTTTGAGCAAATTGTTTTAAAACTTCACATATAATAGGATCTATTTTCTTTATTGCTTTTTTATCTAATAATTTATATTCTTCTATTGAATAATTTATTAATTCTTCTTTTATCTCGTCTCTTTTCTCTTTTAATTTTAGTAATATATTTCCAGCGACTAATTTTGTAGGATAAACCTTTATTTCTTTACCATTACTTATTTGTGCTTTATAAACAATTTCACCATCTTCGATTTTTGCTATTATATCTAATATTTCTGCATTTTCATTGTAATCAAATACTTTTTCTTGTTTCTCTTCATTTTTAAACGCAATAATTTCTTGTTCTTCCCTATTATTTATTAGCGAAGGTTCATTGTTTTGAGTTTGTTCTTCAACAATTTGTTCTACTATCGCTTTTGCTAGTTTTTCTATTTCATCTATTTCTGATTGATTTTTTTCTGTTTCTTTTTGAATTAGTTCTGGTTTATTTATTTCTTCTTGTTCAAATTCTGGGATTCTTATTTCCTCTATTGGTTCGAATTCTGGAACATTTACTTCTTCTATTGGTTCGAATTTTTCAACTTGAATTTCTTCTATTGGTTCCATTTCTTCTACATTTATTTCCTCTATAAATGGCAATACCGCTGTTTCTTCTTCAATTTCTTCTATCTCTTCGATATTTTGTTTTACTTCTTGCTTCCATTCTTTATTTCTAAAATTATTCTTTAAATTAACTAATTCAGTTAGTTGAACCTCCTGATTTTCTATCTCTTCTGCTAATTGTTGAATTTTATTATTATAAATTTCACATTGTCTGTCTTGAATTTCATCTTCTTGTTTAGCTTCTTGAGAAACCTCAGGAACTCTTCCAAATCTTTCATAAAATTCTTGTTTTTGAATTTCATATTTTGCTTTTCTTTCTTTTTGAATTGTTACTTTTTCTTGTAGTTCTTCTATGTGTTCATCTAATTTACGAGCTTTTCTTATTCCTTCGGCAATTAAATTATCAACCATAAGATTTACTACTTTTTTTACATCTATATATTTTACATCGAGTTTATTTTGTAATTCTTGACTTTGATTTCCCAATTCTGCAATTTGTTTTCCAAGCATGTTAATCTCTGCCTCATATTCATTACTATTGGCATCCTTTTTTTGATTTCTATTTTGAGCTAATATATTTCTTTCATTTTCTATTTGTGAAATTTTCTGTTTTGCTTGTTTTGATTCATCAATAAAATTATTTATGATTTTTTGTATTTCTTCTAAACCATTCATTTTTCTAATCTTATCAAGTAATTTTATTACTTAATAAACTCCTTTCATTAGTGATATATTGTATTACATTCTTTATTCTAACACAATGATTTTTTTTCCACAAGCACTTTTTGTAAATTTTTTTCTTTTTTTGTTTTTTATTGTTTTTTTAAGTCTTCTAACGCTCTATCCGCAAGCTTTCCGTATTTTATTTTTTTGTCTTTGATTTTTTCATTTAATGCAGGAATTATTCCAAAATTTGCATTCATAGGTTGAAATTTTTCATTTTCGGTTGATATATATTTTGCTAATGCACCAATTATTGTAGTTTCAGAAAATGTTACTTTTGAATTTCCAGTATATTTTTGACAAGCATTGATAGCCGCAACAAGTCCGGAAGAAATTGATTCAACATACCCTTCGACTCCTGTTATTTGACCTGCGAAAAATATATTATTATTCAACTTTAAATTATATGTTTCATCTAATAATTTTGTAGAATTAATATATGTGTTTCTGTGCATCACTCCATATTTAACAAATTCGGCATTTTCAAGCCCTGGTATTAAGCTGAATACTCTTTTTTGTTCTCCAAACTTTAAGTTTGTTTGGAATCCTACCATATTAAATATTTTTCCCTCTACATCATCTTGTCTTAATTGCACTACAGCATATGGTCGTTTTCCTGTTCTTGGATCATCAAATCCTACTGGTTTTAGTGGTCCAAACCTTAATGTATCTAAGCCTCTTTTTGCCATAACTTCTACTGGCATACATCCCTCAAAAATTTCACGCTTTTCGAATTCATGTAACATTACTACTTCTGCATTTATTAATTCATTACAAAATCTCTCATATTCTTCTTGATTCATAGGCAAATTAATATAACTAGCTTTTTGTGCGTTTATTCTATCTTTCCATTGTTCAATTGTTTCTTCTTTTTTCTTTTCTTGCTCATATCTGTCACCCCAAAAAGCTATATTAAAATCAATACTTTCTTTTGTTATAATTGGTGCTGCTGCATCATAAAAATATAACTTATCTTGCCCTGTTATTTTCGCAATTTCTTCTGTCATTCCTTTTGATGTTAATGGTCCTGTTGCTATAATTACAATACCGTCTTTACTCATTTTTGATATATCTGTTATTTCTTCATTAACCACTTCAATTAGTGGATTTTCATTAATCAACTTTGTGATTTTTTCTGAGAATTTTTCTCTATCAACAGCCAGGGCTTGTCCTGCTGGAACTTGTGTTTCATCAGCAGTTTTTATTAATAATGAGTCTAAATATCTAAGTTCTTCTTTTAACAGTCCACATGCATTTGTGTGTAAATTAGATTTAAAGGAATTACTACATACTATTTCTGCAAAATTTTTATTACTATGTGCTTCTGTAAATTTTTTAGGTTTCATTTCATATAGTTTTACTTTTATTCCCCTTTTGGCTATTTGATATGCCGCTTCACATCCTGCAAGCCCTCCTCCAATAACCGCTATATAATCTTTCATAACTTTAATCCTTTCTTTTAAAATATTAATCTGGAGCTATTATAGAATGTCTCCAGATTAAATTTATTCAAACAATTTCATAATATCTTCTTTTGACAATTTGCTTATAAAAGAAGTTTTTGTATCAAGAACATTATCTATTAATTCTGATTTTTTCTTTTGAAGTTCATATATTTTTTCTTCTATAGAATTTTTAGTTATTAATTTATAAACTTGTACATTGTTTTTTTGTCCAATTCTATAGGCTCTATCTGTTGCTTGATTTTCAGCTGAAGCATTCCACCATGGGTCGTAGTGTATTACCATATCTGCACCAGTTAAGTTTAATCCAGTTCCTCCTGCTTTTAATGAAATTAAAAAAACTTTTATATTTTTATTTTCATTGAATTCATCTACCATTTTGATTCTCTCATCAACTTTTGTAGAGCCTGTTAATTTAAAATATGTTATTTCATTTTTTTCTAGTTCTTTTTCAATTATCTCAAACATTGAAGTATATCCTGAAAATAGTAAAATCTTATGTCCCGCTTCTGTCGCATCTTTTATAATTTCTATACATTGTTCCAACTTGCTGCTACCATCATTATAATCTTTTATAAACAAACTTGGGTGACAACATATTTGTCTAAGTCGTGTTAATGCAGCCAAAACTTGAATATGGCTTCTTTCAAAGCCTTTCATATTTATAGTTTCAGCTAAATCTTGTTTTGCTTGTGCTAAATAATTCAAATATATTTTTTCCTGTTCATCTTTCATTTGATTATTTAAAACTGTTATTGTCTTTTCAGGCAATTCTGTTAGAACTTCTTTTTTAGTTCTTCTTAACACAAATGGTTCAATTAACATTCTTAATTTTTTCATAGTTCTTTGACTATCTTCTTTTATAATTGGAACTTCATATTCTGTTTTAAATTTTTTATAATTAAATAAATATCCTGGCATTATATAATCAAAAATTGACCACAATTCTGCTAAGGAGTTTTCAATTGGAGTTCCTGTTAAAGCATATCTTGTGTCTGCTAATATTTCTTTTACGGCTTTTGCATTTTGTGTGTTACTATTTTTTAAATATTGTGCTTCATCTGCAATAGAAAATCTAAATTGATATTTAGTAGCTTTATATGATTCCACATCTCTTTTTAGCAAATCATATGAAGTTATGACTAAATCATATTCTCCAATTTTGCTTATTTGTTCTTTACGCTCTTCTGAATTTCCTTTTATTACTAATGTTTTTAACTTATTAGTAAATTTTTGTGATTCATTTTGCCAGTTTAAGGTAAGTGAACTTGGACAAATTACTATAGATGCTCTTGTTTCTTCGTCTTTGTTTTCTTCAATATATCCTGCTATAATTGATAACATTTGAATTGTTTTTCCAAGTCCCATATCATCCGCTAATATCCCACCAAATTTGTAATTATCTAATGTTTTTAACCATTTATATCCTGTTTTTTGGTAATATCTTAATATTTTATCTAGACTTGGTGGAATTTCTATATCATCTTCGCCTTTTTCTTTTTCTAATTCATTTATTATTTTTTTGTATTCTGTATTTTTTGTTATAACTGTATTATTAACCGTTTTTAACAATTGATTTAAATATAAACTTCTATTTACAGGTAGTCTTACTTCACCTTTTTCTAAATCTTTAAAATTAATATTCATTCCTGTGATTAATTTATCTATAAATTCTATATCCGGATTTTCTTCTAGGTCAACAAAACTCCCATCTTTTAATTTATGATATTTTTTCTTTAATTCATATTTGCTCATTATTTCTTTTAATTCAGAAATATCTATATTTAAATTCTCTAAATCAACTGTTAGCAAATTATTTTCTACTTTTATTCCTATATTTCCTATTTTAGGCTGTTTTATTTGTTTTGCTTTAAAATTGTCTGTTACCATTACTTCAAATTTTTGCATATATTCATTTATATCGTTTGTTAAAAATTCATATATTTTTTCTTCTGTTGGAAGTATAAAACATTCTTTTTGTGCATAATACATAAAACCAGATTTTCTAAACATATTTAGTGCTTTATTTTCTGACACTATGTCTCTAGGATATTTTATTTGTATTTTTTGCTGTAATGGATTGAATTCTTCTTCTCCATAGCAGAATCTTGCATCTGCTAATATGTAGTCATTTTTGTCATAATCCAAGAATATTTTTACTCCTAATTTCTTAGGTTTGTATTGTTCCAATTGTTTTTCATCTATTCCTTTGAATTCAATGTTACTTTTCATTCTTAATAATATTACTGAAAATAATTCTGGAAGTTGTTCTTTTCCAAATGTTAATTCTGTCATAAAATTGTCTTTTAGTATTTTTAGTAATTTGAATGTTGTACTTTCATAGTTTTTATCACATCTATATAGCGTGTTTTCCACTAATAAATATTGAAATTCTTTTCCTGATATCACATCTATGTCTTTTAATATGTCTATTTTTTTATTTAAAACAATTTGGTATTCTTCTTTTCCTTTTTTCTTCATTATAAAATGTATATCTGGATTTTCATCTTTTAATTCTATATCTTCTTCTTTGTATTCTAATTGAAATGCTATTTTCTTTCCCTTTAATATATCAAAAATTTCATCTATTCCACTGTTGTTTAATAATATATATCCCTCATTTAGAGCTTTTCCGTAGTATCTATAACTTGAATTTGCATTTGAATTTACAAATCTTATTATTTCCGAATGTTTCAATATAAATTCTAAAAGTTCTATATCTTCTGCTTCAAACATTTCTTTTTTGTGTACAAATTCTAGTTTATTTCCATATTTGTATTTTTCCCTTGTCATCATTCTATCAAAAAATTCAGTTAAATCTTTAAGTTTATACATTCTTTGATTTCCGATTTTGAATTCTACTCTTAAATTATTTGCATATTTGTCATAAATTAATTTAGGTTCGATTCTAACTTTTTCTTTAATTTCCTCTTGTTCACTTGAATCTTCTATCTCTCTCATTTCTTCTGCATAAAATTCGTTTACTATTTGCTTGAAATTTCTGTACTTTGAATCTGTTCTTATAGTTTTGTGTAAATCCACAACATTTGAGCCTTTTATCATTTCTTCATATTTACTATTATTAGAAAATTCCATCATTGTTGCAACAACATGTTTACATGCAGCATATCTTTTTTGATAATCTGGGCATTCACATGTTACATCTATTATTTCTCCGTTTTCTACACTTACATGTGTTCTATATATATCTTGTCCTGTTACTTTTCCTGTTAAATCAAAATTATTTTCATCATTGTAATTGATTTTTTCAATTGACACTCTTCCAGTTCTTACATATAATCTGGATTTTTGTACTCTTTCACTTCCAGCATCATTATACAATTCATTTATTATTTCATCATTTACCAACATACTATTTCCCCTTGTTATTTCTGGTTTTCTATTATACAATATTTTCTTTTCTTTTACAATAGAAAAAAAGACATATTTACACTAAAATAATGTAAATATGTTCTTTATCTTATGTATCAAAGAAATATGTAGCTTCTAGATCTGATTCAAATACTAATAATGCTAATGGATATTTTGTGTATGCAATTCCTATTGTACCATATTGTTCTTTTGGTTCTGTGAATCCCATGTGCCAACGAATTGCATATTTTTCTTCACTTGTTAATTTCATATATTCTGTAATCATCATAACTGATTTTTCCCCATGTCCATATGGAATTGTATCATCTACTGTATAATATGGTACTTTTTCCCACACACCTAATGCATTTTTTGCATTTCTATAATCAATTTTATAAAAGTTTGCTTTACATACATCATGTAATAATGCAACTATCTTTAAAGTATCATCTGATACTTCAATTTTCTTAGATGAATTTTTTACCTTTTCTACTAATATTTCATATACTTTCATACTGTGTTCTACAAGTCCACCTGCATAATTTCCATGAAATCTTGTGCTTGCTGGTGCTGTGAAAAAGTCTGTACTTTCAAGAAACTTTATAAAATCTTCCATTCCTTCTCTATTTACTGTTCTTAATATTTTTAAAAATTCTTCTTTCAATTTATTTTACATTCCTTTCACACTATTTCTTCTTTCTTCTATTACTTTTATTACTTCATTTGCTTCTTCTTCTATTGTCATATGTGTTGAATCTATATATGTTGCATCTTCTGCTTGTACTAATGGTGCAATTTCTCTTTCTGTTTCTAATTTATGTCTTTCTTTTATGCTTTCAAGCACTTCCTCATAGGTTGTTTTTATTCCTTTTTCTATATCTTGATTATATCTTCTTCTTGCTCTTTCTTCTACTGAACAATCTAAAAATATTTTTACATCTGCATTTGGAAATACTACTGTCCCTATGTCTCTGCCTTCCATTATGATATCAGCTTTTTCTCCCATTTTTCTTTGCATTGGAGTTATTTTGTCTCTTATCTCTTTAATTGCTGCATATTTGGCAACTAAAGCATCCACCTCTGGTGTTCTTATCTCTTTTGAAACATCCTTTTTATTTAATAACACTATTTGCTTTCCATTTTCATTCTTTAGTTCAATCTCAATGTTTTTTAGAATTTCTTTTATCCCCTCAATATTACTACAATCAACGTTTTTATTCATGCATTCTAATGCTACACACCTGTACATTGCACCTGTATCTATACTTACTAAGTTTAATTTTTCTGCAATTATTTTTGTTATAGTTCCTTTTCCGCTTCCTGCTGTTCCATCAATAGCTACTATAAATCCCATAATTTTACCTTCCTTAATTTTATTTTTTTGTTAATATAAATCCTGTTGATATAAATCTTGTTCTATGTGCACCTGAACTATCCACAGGGTCATTTATTATTTTTCCATCTACTACCATTACACTTGATGTTCCACCATCTAAGTTAGCAGCATTATAAGCTCCATATCTTTCCATTATTTCTATCAAGTCATTCATGTCTGCACCTGGTTCTTTTAGTGTTCTTCCATCTACTACTAAAAATAATACTATTCCATCTTTTCTTTGGCCTATTGCTGTACGAGGTGCTGTTCCCCATCCACCATTACCAAGAACTTTTGAAGCTTTACCATTTATTATTAAAAATGGGCCAAATGTAACACCATCTCTTATTTTCATTTCTTGAGATTGTTTTACTGTCATTTTTCCTAATACAAGTTTGTCATCTTTTGTAAATCCTATTAATCCTCCTGAACCATTCCATGTTTTTGAAGTTATTAATTTTCCACCAGAATATGTTATTCCTAAAGGATTTGCTCCATTACTATTAAAATTAGGATCTTCAAATCCACCACCATTTATTGCTATTAATGCATCATTGTCTTTTGCCATCTGTGTTAAATATTGTCCACTTGTTCCTAATTTTTTTGTATATACTGTTTTTATTCTTGATGGTTCATATATTGCTGCTAAATACCCGCTATATCCTTTTCCTTTTATATTGATTATTTTATAGTCTGCATTTGCATCTCTTTCTAATATTTCTCTTTCATATTCATTTTCATATTCTTTTTGAGTTGCAGTTTTATTTATTACTATTGTGTTTGTGTCTGTTACTTCGTTTACCTCTTTTACTTTGTTTTTGTCTAATACTGCATTTATTGTATCGTCATCGTAAAACCAAGTTGCTAAATATTGATGTGTCATTGTAGTCATTGCTGTTGTTATTAGCCAATCCCTAAATCCAGAATATGGACCATATAGTAAAAATCCTCCTGAACATACTCCTAATATAATTATTATTAAAAATATAAGTAATATTTTTTTCCAATTTTTCTTTTTTTTCTTTTTATCTTTATCTTTTTGTAATGCTTTTGGTAGTTCTTCAATTTCTTTATTTTTTTTCATCTTTATTTTTACAATCCTTTCTATTGTATCCTAAATTAATTCAAAATTAACCTTTTTCTTTCAATATCTTGTTCATTATAACAATTTTTTTTCTTAATAGCAACATATATATTAAATTTTTTTGCATGTAATTTTATACGTTAATGGTTTATTTTGCTTTAATCCAAGAAGCCATATAAATATAAGCTTTTGTGAAAAAATATTAAAACCATTATTTTTTCTATTAAAAAAGCGAGTCTAAGATTTTCTATCAAATACAAATTTTAAGAAAATCTAAGATTTGCCATATTTATCTAGTACAGAAAGTCCTCCTACAATGAGAACTTTCCTACTAATAAAAATAGAGCAGATTACAAATCCACTCTATAACTAATATTTCTAATTTAATATTCAACATCTTTAATTTTGTTTGCTTTTTTTCTTATTCTTTGTATTGCTGTATCAACAGATTTTACTTTTGCATTTAGCTTAGCAGCTATATCCGCATAGCTTTTTCCTTTTTCATATTCATGCAACACTTGTAATTCGAATTTACTTAATGCTTCTTTTATTTTATTTTCCATACTTTCAAAGTATTCTCTTTCTGCAATTATATCTGATGGATCATCAAGTGCTTTTATATCAAGTATATCTATTTTATCAACATCTTCATTATCATCATATGCCGCAGCATTTAAAGATACTGATGAATTTAATGGAATATGTTTTTGCCTATTAGAATTTTTTACAGCTGTAATCAACTGTCTTTCTATGCACATATTTGCAAATGTTTTAAATGAATTCTGCTTTTCCGTATCAAATGATTTAACAGCCTTATATAACCCTATCATTCCTTCTTGTACTATATCTTCTTTTTCTGCTCCTATCATAAAAAACTTATTTGCTTTCATATTTACAATATCATTATATCTTTTCATTAAACAGTCTAATGCTACGTGATCATCATTTTTTATATTTTCTATTAATTTTTCGTCTGTCATTTGTGTATATTCATTTTCATTAATTGAAAACATATCTTTTTCCATTATTGTGTCTTGTCCTCCTAATAAATATATATTGATATTATACCATTCAAATTATTGTTAAGTCAATGCTTTCAGCCATTTTTCCGGGGAAATTTAATCATGCACATCTGAGATCGCTTTTTTTCCGTGCAAGTGTCATTTTAACATATTTTTTCATATTATATATTAATCTTGGCATAAGCCAGTATGAAAGGAAGTTTTTTTATATGGATTTAGATGAAAAAAGACCAGAGCCAATGCATCCATTTGTTGACATCGATGGATTCATTGCAGATGGAAAACAATTTGATTTAGATATAGTTTTAGCAAATGACCACAGAGACGTTATTTATGGTGTTGTAAGAGATTGCTTCAAAGAACCAGTTCGTGATGCTGTTGTTAAATTAGTTGAAGTTGATTTTAAATTTGGAAAAAAAGAATTAAAACCTGTTTCTCATACATTCACAGATGATGAAGGCGAATTCGTTTTCGGTCCTCTTTGCCCTGGTAAAAAATATGCTATTCAAATTTGGAAAGATGATGTAAAACACATCAAAGTTTGCGCAAAATGCCATCATGAGGGTAAATGCTTAAAAGGTATTAAACTTGACTGTGATGATTTTAAACCTTGCGACAAACCTTGTGACAGACCTTGTGATAGATGTGAATGTGAGAACGAATAATTTTCTCAACATTAAAAGCTGATTTCTTAATGAAATCAGCTTTATATCATGCCCATTTTTCTTGCCCACTTTTTTCCTTTTTTAGTAATCTTTTTAGTCGTCATATCATTATCAGTCCAAGCCATAATAACTCCTGTTGTTATTAAACTTCCTACCATTAATCCTTTAACAAATTTCATGTATAATCACTCACTTTCTAATTGTTTTTACTATTTTTATTATGTCTGTTTTTGAATTGTTTATACTCTTTAAATAAGGTATATATTTCATGAATGGCAATTACTGCCAAAAAAATCCCAAATAATTTTTTCAATTTAAAAACATCCATATTTACCGAAATATTAGCTCCTATTATTGCTCCTAACACTCCACTTAGTGATACTATTATTGCTAATTTTGTATCTATATTTTTATTTTTATAATTTACTATTATTGCTGAGATTGCTGTTGGTATAAAATATATTAAGTTGGTTGCCTGGGCTATATGTTGCTCCATCTTTGCAAATATTGTTAACAAAAATATTAGTATTGTTCCTCCGCCCATTCCTATTCCGCTAAATATTCCTGCAAATATGCCTATTAGTATCTGCTTCATACCCTCTCCTTTATAATACAAATATCATTCTAGCAGAATAATATAAAATAAATAATATGAAGATTATTTTTAAGATATAATCAGGAATTTTTTTCAATACCTTAGCACCTATATATCCACCTATTACTCCACCTATTGCACATAAGCCTCCTGCTTTCCAATCTATGTAATTATTTTTGTAATAAAAAATACTACTTATCATTACCATTATTAGCATACATGTTAATGAAGTTGCTCTCGCTTTTTTTGGTTCAATCTCTAACATATATATAAAAGCTGGCACAAGCACTAATCCTCCACCTGTTCCAAATAAACCGCATACAATTCCTGCTAATATTCCAATTATAATTTTTTTCATATTCAATCTTACCTTTTTGTACATCTAAAATTCGTGTAGAGAACTCATATGCTAGACAATTTTCTCTACATAATAAAAAGATGGTATCCTTTTACCATCTTTATCTTTTCCTGTTTTTGATTTTCTATTCTTTTATATTTTCATCTTTCACAAAATATTTTGTTCCTAACATTTTATCTGGCAAATATTGTTGTTCTACCCAATGGCCTGGATAATCATGTGGATATTTATAACCTTCATTATATCCTAATTCTCTCATCTTTTCTATTGGTGCATTTCTTATATGCATTGGTATTTCACCAGTTTCTTTATTATTAACATCTTCTATTGCCTTATTTATTCCTAAATATGTAGCATTTGATTTTTTACAACGTGCCACATACACTGCCGCTTCTGCTAATATTATTCTTGCTTCTGGCATACCTACCATATGAACTGCCTGCATTGCAGAAGTCGCTATTACTAATGCCTGAGGGTCTGCTAATCCAACATCTTCTGAGGCGCATATAACAATTCTTCTTGCTAAAAATACAGGATCTTCCCCTCCATTTAATGCTCTTGCTAAATAAAACAATACTGCATCTGGGTCTGAACCTCTCATCGATTTTATAAATGCACTTATATTATCATAATGTGTGTCTCCATTTTTATCAAATATAGCTTTTCTGTTTTGAATACTATTTTTGATAACTTCATCTGTTATATGTATATATCCATCTGCTTCCATATTTGTAGTTAATACCGCAACTTCTAGTCCATTTAATGCTGTCCTTACATCTCCATTTGCAATATCCGCTATTTTCATTAATGTACTGTCTTCTATTTTTACATTATATTCTCCAAGTCCTTCTTGGCTTGTTAATGCTCTTTTTAATATATTATAAATATTTTTTTCAGTTAATGGTTCTAATTTGATTACCATTGACCTTGAAATTAGCGCTTTATTTACTTCAAAGTATGGATTTTCTGTTGTTGCTCCTATCAAAATTATTGTTCCATTTTCTACAAATGGCAATAATGCATCTTGTTGAAGCTTGTTGAATCTATGAATTTCATCTATAAATAGTATGCTTTTTCCTGCTGGATTAAACATAAAATTCTTGGTTTCTTCTACGATTTTTTTTATGTCTGAAACACCTGCAGTTACTGCATTTATTTTATAGAATTTGTATTTAGTTGTTTCACTTATTACTTTGGCAAGAGATGTTTTGCCACACCCTGGTGGTCCAAATAAAATTATGCTTGATAATCTATCTGCTTTTATAGTCCTATATAATAGTTTTCCTGGTCCTATCACATGTTCTTGCCCTTCATTATATGCCAATGGTTCTGCTTTATTCATCTTTCTTTTCCTTTCACACAAATTATAAAACGTTCATTAAAAATTGTCAATAGATATTGCGAACATTTTTTTGCAGAATGCTTGACTTTTATTTTTTTTATATTTATAATACTTTCTGTGAAAGGATGATTAATATGTTAGCATATATAAAGGGAACTTTAGAAATGAAATTAAAAAATTATGTAGTTATTGATGTTGGTGGTTTAGGATATAAAGTTTTTATGTCTGAAAATTCTATAGATTCACTTGGAGAAATTGGAGAAATTGTGAAAGTTCATACTTATTATAGAGTTAGAGAAGATGATATTAGTATTTATGGTTTTAAAACCCAAGAAGAACTTAGAACTTTTGAATTGCTTTTAGGTGTTAGCGGTGTTGGAGCAAAAAGCGCATTAGTAATGTTATCTTGCATAGAACCTTCTGAATTTGCAATTGCAGTAATCTCAAATAATGTAAAATTGCTTACACAAGTTCCAGGAATTGGGACTAAATCAGCACAAAGAATTATTTTAGAATTAAAAGATAAGTTAAAGGCTGAACAATCAGAATTAGATAAAGAAAAATTAGAAGAAGCAAAATTACAATCAGTTAAAGTTAATGAAAATGTTCAAGAAGCAACTTCTGGTCTTATGGTTCTTGGCTATTCTCGTAAAGATATTGAAAAAGTCTTTGAACACCTTGCAGTTGAATCTCTTTCTGTTGAAGACTTAATTAAAAAAGGATTAGTTTTATTAACAACAAAATAAACTAGCTAAATTTTAGCTAGTTTATTTATATATCTTATTTAAAACAATTCCAACATAGTGAACTATTTGTGTTGAATTTCTATTTGCAATTTCTTTACCAATAGCTTTGCCTCCAACTGTTATAGCCGCAACACTTGCACTTATAACAAATTGTAAATTAACTCCTGTTTTTTCTGCAATTTTTGCTGCTATTAATGCACTTATAGAACCACTTAAAACTCCACATATATCTCCTATTACGTCTGCACATATATTTGCAACTTTTGCTGCATTTTTGATTAATTTGATTGACGTTTTTGCTCCAACAGCTTTTTTTGTTGCTTTAGCATGAAATTCATGTTCTTTTGCCACAGTTACTGCTACACCTATTATATCAAATAATATACCTATTAGAATTACTACAATTAATATGATTACTGACGCAACCATATTTAAATTATTTACACCATTATTTGATATGTATGAAAATGCCATTGATAATATAAATGTTGTTATAAAAATTTCAATAAACCATTTTGCTTTCGAGTGTTCTTTTTCTTTTTCCTTTTTCATTCTTCTATCATTTCTCCTTATCGTAAAACAAAGCGAGATTTTTATCTCGCTATTAATTATTATCATATTCAAGATGGTAAAACCAGAGTAAATTTTACGGTTTAGGTCTAGTTGAATTTCTCTATTCTTTACTATGCATTACTACATAGCTGTTTCCATTTAAAAGAACACCTACATATTTCATTAGGCACTAGATCGCCACTTAAGTCCGTACCTTAATCCTCAGATTCCTATGCTTTTTTAAGCAAACATTCTAGAAGTTTTCCTTAACATACTATTGTTTATTATTAGTCTTTTTTGCAAGTGTAATTTCATATGTTATTATAATCCCAATACCCTCACTCAAGACAGGCTACTCTATGTATTTTGTGTCTTGGCACTCACCATAGGTTACACTTAAAAGATATTTTTTAAGTCTCAGCGAAACAAGGGAGTCCTGTATATGCCATTATACCATACCCTGGTTTCTTTCATCCTACTCACACACAAAACTGGCATTTCGCGCACAAACAAGATGCTTCATCGGTATGCCCTTTAGTGGATTTTTAGCCCCACCCTCATAATAAATAGTACGACTAGAATAATGCACCATCGATATTTATTATACCAAATTTATCCATTTTTTCAAGTCGTTCTTTTGTTCTTATTTTCTTTTTTTTGCCAATCTACAGCTTTCTTTATTCGTTTTTTTATGTTTTTTTATAGTTTTCATCTTTTTTCTTGATTATATATGTTTTTTTATTTCATTATAAATTTCCTCATGTATGTCTTCAATACTTCTTATTTCTCCGTCTTTTACACATTTTATTTCATACCAGTTATATTTTTTGGCCACATCACATGCTGCATTATATGCATCTTTTAAATGGTCTTTATCTCTTTCATGTATATCTTTTTTACTTTCATGAGTAAATTTATTTTCTCTTTTCTTAATCAACTCTAATGATTTTTCAACTGGCATATTTAAGAAAAATACTTCTGATGGTACTGGCAATCCATATAAATTAAATTCAAAATCACAAAGCCAATCTAAAAACTTTTTTCTTTCTGTTTCATCTTTTATTTTACCTGCCTGATGTACCATATTTGATGTTGTATATCTGTCTGCTAATATTATTCCTCCATTATCATAATATTCCTTATATCCCATTTTAAATGTAGCATATCTATCTGCTGCATAAAATGTTGACGCAATATATGGACTTATATCTTTAGCATTTTTTCCAAATTCTCCTGATAAATACATTTTTACCAGTGCTGAACTTGGTGAATCATAATTTGGAAAACTTACCTTTTTATATTCTATATTTTCTTTTATTAGTCTTTTTTCTAATTGTTCTAGTTGAGTTTGTTTACCGCTTCCATCTGTTCCATCAATAACAAATAATTTTCCCATCTTTTTTCCTCCTTTTAATACAAAAAAATAGAACTAGATAACTGGTTTGTTAAGCAATCTATCTAGTTCAATAAACGATTTTTAAATATATAAATATATGATTTATGCTGTTATTTTAGCAAAAACAATGCCATAAGTCAATAAATATCGACATTTTTTTTAAATTTTATTTTTCTTAAAAATTCCTTTAAAAAAGTTAATTATTTTTTTGAATATTCCAGGCTCTTTATATTGTACTAGACTATTTTCATTTTCTGTTAACTGTTCTTCATCTTCTTTTTGCAGTTTTTCTTTTATTTCAGGGCTTGCTAAATAGTCTCTATATATCAAGCCTAATATTGTGACTGTTTCTGGCTTTAAATCTTGCTCCTTAATCGGTTCTTGTATATTTGTTTTATAATTTAGAGCTTTGTTTTCTGAAATTACTTGCCTAAATTTTTGCGGTATTTTACTACTAATATCTATTGGCATTAATTTTATTATTTCATCTACTTCAGAAAAAGCTTCTTCATACACTCTTTCCACTGTTTCCTCCTATGTTCTTATTCTATAATTCCATACTAACTTCTTTTGCAATCTCTACATCATTAGTAAATAGTATTTCCTTCTTTTTTTCTTCTTGGGCTATTTTACTTTTCATAGTTTCTCTTTCTTTTGCATTTTTTAATTCGAAACATCTTTCTACTAATCCCATATATGCATCATTTTTTTCTTGAATAGCAACTCTTTCCATTACAAGTTCTGCAAATTTTTCTCTTTTATATTTTTTTACAATTTCTCTATATGTGTCTGAACCAATTTCATCTAAATATTCTTCTAAAATCTTTTGACATTTTCTTGCTTGCCCTATTTTTCCCATAGATAGTGCTTTTTGTTGCACATCTATACTACCATAACATGCTAGTAGTCTGCTATCAATTAAGTTTGGGTCTCTGGGTTCTTCTTTTAATTCTTTATTATCATATTTGTCTGATACTTCTTGCATTAGAACTACTTTTAAGTTTTCTAAATCGTTTTCTTGTGATATTTTTTCTAAGTTTTTATTTAGTTGCTCATATACTTTTTTATCTTCTGATGATATTTTAGCAAAATTTGTATAATATTTCATTTTTATGTTTTTTATAGCATTTACTATCTTTTTTACATTTTCACATGCTTTTAAGTATCTTGCTTCTTCATCTATCTTTTCGTATTCCATTTATAGTTCTCCTTTGTTTATCATATACATTTTAATTATAGCAAATCAACTATTTTTTGTAAACATTTTTTTGAAATTTTGTACTATTTAATTCAAATCATTAAAAGTCGCTAAATTTTTTATTGCAGGTTCATAAATATTTTTTCCAGTATAATCGAATCTACTTCCATGACAAGGACAATCCCATGTTTTGTCGAGATTATTCCAAGATAGCAAACAACCTAAGTGAGCACAGTTAGGCTTTACTGCATAAATTTTTCCAACTTTATCTTTATATATTCCTACATTTTCTCCATTTATTTTTAATATAACACCATTATCATTTTCAATTTGTTCAACACTATATGGTTCTATTTTAAATTTATTTAAAGCAATAGAATTTGCTGTCTCTTTTACCATATTTTCAACTTCCCATCGATTTTTTATTGGTTTAACTCTAGTTGCTGTAAAAACATCTGCATATTTATTTGGTTTCTTCATAATCTCATCAGAAACTATTTGAGCAGCAACATTTGTGGAAGTCATTCCCCATTTTTTAAACCCTGTTCCTACATAAACATTTTTTATCAGATTTGAAAATTCTCCTATATATGGGATTTTATCTAATGATATACAATCTTGTGTATTCCATCTATATAATATTTTACAATCAGGATATAACGCTTTTGCCTTTTTCTCAAGCATTTCATAGTGATTCTCATCTGGTATTGCTTCTCCTGTTTTATTTCCGTTTCCACCTATCAAAAGCACATCTTTTCCATTATATTTTGCTGTTCTAAAAGAATACAATGGCTCTTTAACATTGATATACATTCCTTGTGGTAATTTACTTTTGGTTTCTATTGCAATTAAATATGAAGTAGATTGATACATTTTTCCAAAATAAAATCCAGGCATATTTACAATAGGAAAGTGTGAGGCAATAACTACATATTTAGCATATACATTTCCATTTTCTGTACAGATTTTATATTGTTCATTATCTTTTTTCACATCTGTAACTTTTGTATGTTGATATATTTTGTTTTCCTTAAGTATAGCTTCTGCTAATCCTATCATATATTTTCTTGGGTGAAATTGTGCCTGATTCTCAAATTCGATAGCTCCTTTTATTTTTATTGGTAAATCTATTTTGGTTACAAACTTTGCTTCTTTCCCTAATTTTTTTACAGCCTCTACTTCTTTTTCTATTTCTATTACTTCATCTTCTTTAGTTGTATATACATATGATTTTTCTTCGCAAAAATCACACTCAATTTTTTCTTCTTCTACTATTTTTTTTATATTTTTTATTGCATTTTCATTTGCTTCTAAATATTTTTTAGCAAATTCTTCTCCATAATCATCTATTAAATGTGCATAAAACAAGTCATGTTGACTTGTTATTTTACCAGTTGTGTTTCCACTTGCTCTTTTTCCAATCTCGTCTTTTTCTAAAACAGTAACCTTAAATCCATTTTGGCTCAAATAATATGCTGTAGTAAGTCCAAATAAGCCTCCTCCTATTATACATACTTCTGTTGTTTCATCTCTTTTTAAACTCTCTAACTTGATTTTATCTTTTGTTGTTTCTATCCATAATGACTCCATTTTTTTCCTCCTTTTGCTTATTTTGCCACTTTTTATTCAAAATATACTATAAATTATAGTTACAAAATCTAGTCTATTTGGGTTTTTATCTCTATAATACAAAAAACTCTATCTGGCAAGAGCTTTTTATAATTTTACATAAGTTATGGTTTCTGGTTAATATTTTTTATTGAATATTTATTTAAATGTATGGAAAAATAAAACATAAAGTGATATACTACAATAAAATATAAGAAGTTGATTAATTCAACAGCACTGAAGAAAGGAAGATAAAAAATGGAAGAAAGACTTTTTAACAAGAAAGAAACAGGATGGTCAAAAATTGACACACGCGAGAAAGAGGCAATTTATTCATATTGTAATGGATACATGAACTTTATGAATAAGTCAAAAACAGAAAGAGAAGCAGTTATTACTGCAAAAGCAATAGCAGAATCAAACGGTTTTAGAGATTTAGCTAGTTATGAAACTTTAAACCCAGGAGATAAAGTATATTTTATAAATAGAGAAAAAAGTATGTACTTAGCTGTTATTGGAACAGATAAATTAGAAAATGGAATTCAAATAGTTGGAGCTCACATAGATTCTCCAAGACTTGATTTAAAGCCAAATCCTTTATATGAAGATTCAGGATTTGCATATTTTAAAACACATTATTATGGTGGAATAAAAAAATACCAATGGACAACAATTCCTTTAAGTTTACATGGTGTGATTGTAAAAGCTAATGGTGAAAAAATAACAATCAATATTGGTGAAGATGATAATGACCCAATTTTCACAATTTCTGATTTATTACCACATTTAGCACAAGATCAAATGGAGAAAAAATTAAAAAATGGAATCGATGGAGAAGATTTAGCTGTTTTACTTGGAAGCATTCCTTATGAAGATGACGAAAAATGTGCCGAAAAAGTAAAATTAAATATTTTAAATATTTTAAACCAAAAATATAATATTACAGAAGCTGACTTCTTAAGTTCAGAAATTGAAGTTGTTCCAGCTTTTAGAGCTCGTTCTTTAGGTTTTGATGGAAGCATGGTCGCAGCATATGGTCAAGATGACAAAATATGTGCATATACATCTTTATCAGCTATGATGACTTTAGAGAATGTTAAAACAACTGCTGTTTGTATATTATCTGACAAAGAAGAAATTGGAAGTATGGGAAATACTGGTATGGAATCACATATGTTTGATTATTTCGTTTCAGAATTATTAAACAAAACTGGTGAAAACAGACCAAACTTGCTTGACAAAGTATTCTGCTTCTCAAGAATGTTATCAGCTGATGTTGATGCAGGGTTTGACCCACTTTATGCAAGTGTTTCTGATAGAACAAATGCTGCATTCTTAGGACGTGGTATTGGTCTTAATAAATATACTGGTGCTCGTGGAAAATCCGGTGCTTCTGATGCTAATGCAGAATTCGTTGCATGGGTTAGAAGAGTATTAGAGAAAAATGATATCAGATATCAAATTTCTGAACTTGGTAAAGTTGACGTTGGTGGAGGCGGTACTATCGCATACATCTTAGCTAATAAAGGTGTAGATGTTATAGATTGTGGTGTTCCAGTCCTTTCAATGCATGCTCCTTATGAGGTTACAAGCAAATTCGATATTTATACAGCTTACAGAACTTATAAAGCTTTCTGGGAAGAATAAAATATTAGAGGATTCACTATTTTATGTAGTGAACCCTCTTTTTTAGATCTTACACTTTGTTCTTATTTTTGATATTTCTTTATTTATTTCTTCTACATCTATTCCTTCAAAATTTTGTGAATCTGAAATATTATACTTTTCTTTGATTTTTAATATTCTCTTAACACTTTTATTGATTCTATTTTCTTTGATTTTTCCAGTCTTAACAAGACTTTCAATTTTATCTAACACTCTCTGTTCTTCATCTTTATTAAATCTAAATACTATGATATCGTTTCCTGCTTCAAATGCTTTTCTTACTGCAGTATCTGGTCCATAGAAAAATTTAATTGCTCTCATTTTCAAGTCATCTGTCACAACAAGTCCATTATATCTATATTTAGCTCTTAAATATTTTGTAATAAATTTTCTAGATAAAGATGCTGGATACATTCCAGTAACTCCCATTATTAATAAATGTCCTACCAAAACAGCATCTGCACCATTTTTTATTGCTTGTTCAAATGGATACATATCTTCATTTTCGATTTTTTTCATCGGTATATTTATTACTGGCAAAAAATAATGTGAATCTTGTTTTGTTGCACCATGCCCAGGAAAATGTTTTACTACTGGTAAAATATTATTTTTTTGTAATGCCTTCATTGCCGCGATACCACATTCTGCTACAAGTTCTTTATCCTTGCTAAAACTTCTATCTCCAATTGCAGCACCTTGACTTTCAGTTCTATCAATGTCTAAGACTGGTGCAAAATTCAGATTATATCCAGAATCCTGTAACAACTTTCCTGTAATATCTGCTGCTTTTGCAACAAACTCTTCTCCTCCATATTTTGCAACTAACTTTGCAGCAGGTAGATTTTTTATTTCTTTTGGCATTCTATTTACTCTTCCACCTTCTTGGTCTATTGCTATAAATAGTGGAACTCTATTTTCTTTGTTAAGACCTTTTAGCTCTTTTATTAATTTTAACATGTCTTGATATGTTGAAAAGTTTTTTCTGTATAAGATTACTCCACCAATTTTATAATTTTGTATCATATTTTTTATTCTATCTGTTATATAATTGGTGTCCATTCCTATTATAACCATTTGTCCTATTTTTTCTTTTATCGATAATTCTTTTATTTCCATAGCTACTCCATAAACTTTTTTCTTAATTTTAGCATATTGATTTTTATATTACAATAAAAATTTCACATTTTGTTCGCTTGCTTTTATTGTAAATATGCCAAACATTTGAAAAATAAAATTTTTTATTATAGAAACATTCTGGATATTATGTTAAGATTTATTAAATAATAAATTTTAGTAATTCTTGTAACAAAAACTATTTTTTAACGTCATATTGCTAAAGGAGGATAAAAGTTATGCAGGATATCAAACAAATATACGAAGAATATTTTGAAACAGTAAACAAATATTTATTCTGTTTAACTCATGATAACGATATCTCAGAAGAACTAACTCAAGAAACTTTTTATAAAGCAGTACAAAAAATCAACACATATAAAGGCAAGTGTAAGATGTCTGTATGGTTATGCCAAATAGCCAAAAACTTATGGTATGACCAATGTAGAAAAAAGAAAAAGACAATAAATATTGAAGAAAGTTTATGTGATTTTGAAACATTAGAAACACCAGAAAGTCAAGTTATTTCAAATGATGAAAAAATTTCATTATATAAAAAAATACAAAAATTAGATGATAAAACGCGAGAAGTTATATATTTGAGAATAACTGGCGAATTAAGTTTTAAAGAGATAGGAACTATTTTGAATAAAACAGAAAATTGGGCTAGAACAACATTTTATCGAGGAAAAAATAAATTGAAGGAGGTTGATTAATATGGAAAATGAAAAAATTTGTAAAATTGTTCAAGATTTATTGCCAAATTATATAGAAAATTTAACAAGTGAAGAAACAAATATTTTTATTGAAGAACATTTAAATACATGTAGTAATTGTAAAAATATATTAGAAAATATGAAAAATGATTTAAATCCAACTAGCACCCATAAAGATAACAGAGAAATCAAATATATGAAAAAATATAATAATAAAATGAGAATACTCAAAATAATAATATTTACTGTTATATTGTTATTTGTAATTTTAACAGTAAGAAAAATTATCATAATTTCAGACTTATATAATAAAGCAGAAAAAACTAAAATGGCATCTAATTACCATGAAATATCATATAGCTATAATTTGGGATATTATTATAAAGAAGAAACATTTAAATTAGATAATAAAAAGAAAATAATAATAACCCAACTGACAGAAGACGGAAATGTATCAACTACAACAATGTTCGCAAATAAAATTTCTGACAATAATAACACATCTCTATATTCAGTAAATATATATGGAAATACTTCAGAAGGAAAAAAAGCAATTTTAAATAAAACAATGGAAATATATGATACTATGCAAAATAATCCATTTTACACAGAAAATTGGTGGCAACTCTTAAAATGCACTATGCTTGCATCAATTAAACCTACGACTTTTAACGGAAGTCAATGTTATTACTTATCTAATTTCAAAACTCCATATTCATATAATTCCGAAGGTATTTATGCAAATAAAGAAACTGGTTTTCTTATTGGTAGCATAGCTTATGAATATAAAAATTCAAATAAAATTGATGATAATTCCCCAAAACGTGAACCTTCACATGAATATATATTAGAATTAAATATGGTAACAGATTCTGACTTTATCGAGCCTAATATAAACGAATATGAAATACAAGAATAATTTACTTAAATATAAAACCTACCCTGTACTATTAAACAGAGTAGGTTTAAATTTTATAACTATTATTTTTTAAAAGATATTGACAAAAAATATACCTTGTTGTACAATGTATTTATACATTGCACAGCAAGGTATAAATGTTATAGGAGGTGTTAAAATGAATATCGACAGAGAATTATTACGCGGAAGTACAAATTTATTGGTTTTAAGTGTTTTAGAAAAAGAAAATCTATACGGATATCAAATGATAAAAAAACTAAAAATGAAATCAGAAAATGTATTTGAATTTCAAGAAGGAACACTATATCCCATACTTCATAAATTAGAAGCAGATGGTGCAATTTCATCATATTGGGATGAAAGTACAAGTAAAAAAAGAAAGTATTACTCAATTACAGAAAATGGCAGAAAACAATTAAAAGCTAAAAAACAAGAATGGGAATTGTTTAGTGCAAAAGTAAATCAGGTAATAGGAGGTGTTCTATTTGAATGTTAAAGATTTTTTAAATACTGTTAGCAATCAAATAAAATATAAGCCTGTACGAGAAATTATTACAGAAGAGCTAAAAGAACATATAGATGAAATAATAAGTGAGAATACGACTAATGGCCTATCTCAAGAATTAGCAGAAGAAATTGCAGTAAAACAAATGGGAAATCCAGTTCAAATAGGAAAGAATTTAAATAAAATACATAAACCTAAGATGGATTGGATAACATTAATTCTAACATTAATTTTAATTTTGATTAGCGGTCAGTTTGCAATATTATTTCATCCTGATGTATCTTTTAACAAAGGAACACTTGGGCTAAATGATTTTATGACAGCGAAATTGCAATATATAATATTTGCTATCACAATTTTGCTTAGTATATTTACATATTTTTATGATTATAGAAAAATATATAAGCATTCTAAAATAATTTACATATTGGCTGCCATTCTTAATATTATAGCTTTTTTTAGAGGATGCAGAGAAAATGGTAATCTAATACTAGGATTAGCACCAATTACTTGGGTATCGCCAACTACATTTACAAATTTAATGTATATAATTGCTTTTGCAGGATTTATAAAAAATTTGAAAACAAAAACTAGTACACAAAAAATAATGATAATAATTTCAAGTTGTTTTTCTGTAATTACAGCACTGCTGATAAATTTTGTCTCTGGTTTTCTTTTAGTAAGCACATATTTAATTATAGTTACAGTTAATTTATTAAAAGAAAAGCAAATAAAAAATACTCTTGCATTATGGATTAGTTCAATAATACTCTTTTCTTTATTGGCAACTGTTATTTGCATAATTCCAACTCTAAAAATGAATAATGAAGATAAACTAGAATCATCATTATGGTTTCGGAATTGAGACAAATGGAAAGAAGAACTTTAAATATGCAATAGCTGAAACTATAAAATCCGCAAAACTATTTGGGAAGGCAGATTTAGAAGATAGAATGTTTGAAACTGATTTTGGAACTAAAATAGAAGCTGAAAATTACTTTGATGGAAATTTTAGAACTAGTTATGTGTTTTGTAAAATACTATCACATTATGGATGGATAGCAAGCATTGGTATGATTTCAATTATTATTGCCTTAAATATAAAATTGTTAATTAATGCAACCAAAATAACAGATACTTATGGGAAATTAATAATGATGGGAGTTTCAATTTTCTATATGATTCAAACCATATTTAATTTAGCAATGAATCTTGGAATTGGCTTTATAGCTGAATTTCAATTGCCTTTTATTTCAGGTGGATATGTAAATAGCTTAACAAATTTATTATGTATGTCTTTGATTTTATCTATATATAGAAGAAAAGCTATTAATTTAGAAGAACCTAAAAAGTCAAAAGTATTTGTTAAAATTGAAAATTTCTTCTTCGAAGAATATTAGAATAAAAGCAGATAAATTAACAACTTTAATTTATCTGCTATCAATATTTATTTCACTTTCTGTAGCCTTATATATTCTAATGTACCTCTGTAATTTACAACCATTGTAATATCATCAGTTGCATCATATTTAGTCATCGAATATGTTTCATAAAAATCATATTTATCTCCATCAATGAAATTATAATTACATTTTCTTGATGGACTCATAGTACATTCAAACTTTTCTCCTTTGTTATTCATAACATAACAACCATCTTCAATATCTGATTTTACATCTATTGTCAAACCACGACTTAAAATCGGTGTATCTTCTTTCTCATATTTTTCTAGCATTTCTTTATAGGGTGATGCTACACTCAATTCATTCATCTTTTGACTCATTATTTTTTGGCTTTCTGTTGTATATAATCCATCTTCATCTAAAACTCCATATTTTTCTATTATATTTTTTCTTCCATTTTTCACTTCTTCAGGATATGTTGGCTTATGTTCATCTTTTATAGTCATACCAAACTCGAATCCAGTGTCTGTCAATTTTGCAGAATAAATATTAAACCTATCATTAGTAGAACTTACAACTTTATAATATTCTTCTGACCTATTATAGAATTTTTCTGGCACATCTATGTTAATATTCCAATTTCCACTTAATACCGTCTTTTCATTCTTATCCATTTCTTGAAATTCCATCTTTGCAAATTTAAAGCTTAATTTTTGAGATTTTGGATATTTGTCTGTATACATGTTATATTGTAATTCTATTTTTTTCAATTCTTTGCTACTAGCTTTTATAAAACTATTCAAACCACTATTTATAGCATTCTCATTATAAAAAGCACTATAAAGTATAATATTGTTCTCATCTGAAACACATAAATCACTTAATTCTATATTTTTTATCTTTTCAAAATCAATAACCTTATCAATATTTTCATCAAATTCAAAATCGAATTTTACTGATAAATTATAATCATCCATAATAAAATCATCAATTTTTGCTCCAACCTTTACATTATCTATTATATTGTTTTCGACAGTTGTATTTTGATTTATAGTTTCCATATTTGTTTTTTCAATATATCCATTATTAGCAGCTGTGTCTATTCCTTTTCCTAAGCCTTTCATATAATTAATTATTTCCTCACTATGAAATCCAAAAGCAACTCCTGATGCAAGCATAATTCCTCCCATAGTTATTGCTATAATTCTTTTTTTCATTTCATATACCCTCCAATATTTTTTCTCTTTGAGAGTATATTCTTTTTCAAAATTATCTGCAATAATATTCCCTTGTAATTCTTCAAATAATTCTTTGCTACTCTTCACTTGAAATATACCCCCTTTTCTTTAATATTTTATGCAATTTCTTTCTAGTTCTATATAATTTTGATTTTTCTTTTGATTCTGAAATATTGAAGGAATTTGAGATTTCTTTTATGCTTTGTCCCCAATAGTAATATTTAATAAAGATATTTTTATCTTCTAACTTCATTGAATTTAATTCATTATTTATTATTCTACTTTTTTCTCTTTGAATAAAACTCACCTCAATATTACTAATATCTATTATTTGGTTCTCATAATCTTCAATATCTTCATCATTGTTATTTGTTCTATATTTCTTCTTTATTAAATTTTTTGTTATTCCAGCTATATATGATGACATCTTTTTATTTATATCTAACTTATTTTGATTATTCCATAATGTTAAAAATACATCTAAAATTATTTCCTCTATATCTTCATCTGAAAAATTATTGTATTTGTTTTTTATAATTTTATATATATAGTTATTGTAATCTTTCATTGCTAATTCAATATTTAAGATTTTGCCATTCATATAGTTATCTATTTTTTGATTATTCAATTTAGATCTAAACTCCTTTTTATTTTAAGATATCCTACATTTATATATTACCAATTTTTTTCAATTGGTTGCATTTATTTTTTAATAACGTTAAAAAATTTCATCAGAATAATTTAAAATATTTGTTCTGTTCACTTGATTTTTAATAAATATTTGGTATAATGTTTGCTAGAAGACAGAAAGATGCAGAGTGTGGTATGTTCGCTATCCTAGATGAGAGGAGGCGATGCATTATGTTATTAGAACAAGTTTATTTACTTTTTATATACATACTTTTTATTGAACTTGCAATAGTAACTGTTGTTGCTATTGCCTTATTTGTAGCACTTGTTGTTACAATAAGAAAATTAGACAACGAAAAAAACACATCTCTGCTTGGCCGTTAGAGATGTATTCTTAATATCTTCTTAACTGGACATGCCACATTTCTGTGGTGTCTGTCTTCTATAATTATTATACTCATAATAAAAGCAAAAGTCAATAATTTTTTAAATTTTAATCCACTCTGGATTACTGACTAATGTTTTTAACTAGTAACCTAGTAACTAAAAAAATTTTCAAAAACTATTGACTTTATACTAAAAACATGATATTATAATTAAGCGTTAAGAAATGGGTCAGTAGCTCAGTTGGATAGAGTACGGGCCTTCTAAGCCTGGGGTCGGGGGTTCGAATCCCTTCTGGCTCACCATAACATTCTTATACGAATACGTATAAAAAAATTACTAATTTCAAAATTAGTAATTTTTTTATTTTATAATTTTCTATTAGCAATAAAATTAATTCGTAATTTCTTCTTTATCTTCTATTTCTTTTTCCAAAAGCTCAGGCTTTTTCAAATATTTAGATAAAATTTTAAATGACGAAGCATAATAATAGCCATCACAAATTCTTTCATCTCCTACAAATGCAAGTGTTATACATTATTTATCTAAAAACATCAGAAATTTTACAACTGCTCTTATTAGCTCACTTGGAATCACATTTAGTATATTTACTAATTTATCTGTTTTATTTGAATTTTCAAGTTCCTTGTTTCTTTCTATGGCATTGTCTAACTTTTGTTTTATCTCTTCTACTGTCTATATCCCTAATATTTTTGCCTCAACATTATACATTTTATATTTTTGTGTATTTTCATCAATTTTAAATTCTATTAATGTATTTTCAAGTGTTTCTTGATTCTGTCTTAAATCTGTAGTAAAGTATAATTTTATTTGAGGTATTTCTAATTTATTCTTTACTATTTCTTTAAATGCTTCTGCTGTATGTTTATCATCTTCGCAAACAAATATTAATTGTGGCATAGCTGCAAATCCAGAATCTCCCGGAACAAAATTCTCATAAAATTCTTTATACAAAGCCATCTTATCTGCTAATTTCTTTTGCCAATCTGGTTCTCTTCTTATTACTTCAAATAAAAATGTTATTGATTTCTTATTTTTTGTAAGTTTTACAGAACCACCTGTTGCCTTAAACACTTTTCCAGATATTTTAGCTGTTAATGCTGGTTTTACAACATAACTATCAAAAGCTTTTACTTTTCTTAAATATGCAATTATTGTTTGATTTCCTGCTAATCTCTTTTTTATCATTGGAACAGGTTTTACATTATCTGTTTGTTGCCATTTACATTCAATCTCTTTTGATGTTAATAAATATTTTCCCATCTTCTCTAAGCAATAAATTCTGTAAATTCCCTTTCCTTCTTCTGATGTAAAATAATATCTTGTTAAAATCTTTGATTTTACAAGTTGGTCTAATTTATTGTTTAATTTATCTTGTGACTTAGGATCAATTCCCTTCCACTCTAGCATTTGATATAATTGTCTTGATGTTATAAACTCAAATTCATTTACTAATTCTAATATTGCAAAATGAATATCAGTTATATGTCCTATATTTATTTTGTGAATTATTTGATTCATAGATACATATCCATCTTTTCCATCAAATGTTTTTATTTCACCCTCTCTTATAGCAAATGGTGATACTTGTGCTTTGATTTGGTTATCTTCAACCATTTCAATCCCTCCTTATTTTTAGTGACTAAATATAGCCTACATTATATTAAACTATTGTCAATTTTACCTTTTTCTTTTCTGGTAAAATTCTTTTTATGCACACATCAACAGATTCTCCATATTTCAATTCTTCCGTATATTCTGCCATGCCAATTAAATTCGGTGTTAACTCGATAAAAACTCCATTTTTATTTTTTTCTGTGTCTCTAACTATTCCTTTTACTGTCATTCCCTCTTTGAATTTCTTAGCATTTTCTTCCCATGTTCCTAAACAATTTTTATATGATAAATTGACTCTGCCTGTATCTTTATCAACATATTTTACCATACATTTTATCTTTTGTCCAATTTTCACCCTATCATTTGGTGATTTTATTCTTGCAACAGATAAATCTTCTATATATACTAATCCATCTGCTCCATTTTCCATTCTAATAAAAGCTCCATATGGTTGTATTCCAGTTACAATTCCATTAACTATCTGTCCCTGTTTAACTTCTTCCATTTTATTTTGCTCCTTTTTCTTTAGTTCATCTTAATTATATCTTTTTTGCTTGTTTTTTTCAACTAGTTTATTTATTTTTTAATAGTTCCTGAATTTCTCTATCCTTTAAGTATCTCCATTTTCCGAGTTCTATATCTTTTACTCCAATTTTTCCAATTTTACTTCTATGTAATGCTAAAACTTTTCTTCCTACACTCTCACACATTTTTCTTACTTGCCTATTTTTTCCTTCATGTATAACTATTTCTAATCTTGAAATATTTTTTTCTATATCTGTTTTTAAGATTTTTACTTTGGCAGGTTTAGTTATATAATCATCTATTTTAACACCTTTTCTTAGTTGTTCAACTTCTTCATTCTTAATTATTCCTTTTACTGTTACAGTATAGGTCTTTTCTATTTCATGCTTTGGATGAGTCACTTTATAAACAAAGTTCCTACTGGTACAATTCTTTCTTTTACTTTTACCAAGTCTAATACTGTGTCTCTTCCAAATTGATCATCTGCAGTTGTTACATAGCCAATTGGTTTATTTAATAATATATATACCATTTTTGAAGTTGGCTTTACTTCTTTATCTTCAAATTTTACAATATCTTTTTCTGGATTTACCTTCACTCCAAGTTCTGTAACTATTTGATTATTAACCTTTACTTTTCCTTGTAATATTAGTTCTTCACATTTCCTTCTTGATGCCACCCCACACTCTGCTAGATATTTTTGTAATCTTTCTTCCATTTTCAATTCCTTTCAATTGTTTTATTAGGACTGGTTCTTTTTTTATTTTTTCTGCATACTATATATTAATTCCTTTTACTTTTCTAAAAGGCTTTATAT
>MNRR01000040.1:0-8310 GCA_001916055.1 Clostridium sp. 28_12 | reverse complement strand
GGTTCTCTTGCCAGATTTTAATTTTCTAATTTTTTTAATATTTCTTGAAAATATTCTGGTAACTCTGCTTCTAATTTCATACTTTTTCCTGTAATTGGATGCTTAAATTCTAAACATTTTGCATGTAAACATTGACCTACTACACCAAATTCATTTCTTCCATTTGAATATACACAATCTCCTATTATTGGGTATCCTATATATGATAAATGTACACGAATTTGATGTGTTCTCCCTGTTTCTATATTTACTTCCAATAGTGTATATTTGTCATATCTTTTTAAAACTTTAATATGTGTTACAGCATTTTTTCCAGTTTTGGTTACTGCCATTTTCTTTCTATCTGAATTGCTTCTACCTATTGGCATATCAATAGTTGCTTGATTCTCTTTTACCACACCTCTTACCAAAGCAATATATGTTTTTTTCACTTCATGATTTTTTATTTGTTCACTCATGTTAACATGGGCCTTGTCATTTTTAGCAACAATCAATAGTCCAGAAGTATCTTTATCTAGTCTATGCACAATTCCTGGTCTAATCTCTCCACCAATTCCTGATAAACTATCTTTGCAAATTGCCATTATGGCATTTACTAATGTTCCGTCTGGATTTCCATTTGCAGGATGTACAACCATTCCTTTTGGTTTATTTACAACAATTATATCATCATCTTCATACACAATATCCACTGGAATATTTTGTGCTTTTATTTCAATCTCTTTAGGCATTTGTTTTTCAACAGCTATAATATCTCCTTCAGAAACTTTATATGCTACTTTTACTTTTTTGTTATTAACCAATATGTCTCCTTGCTCAATTAGCCTTTGTGCTGATGTTCTATTTAATTCTTCATCTTTGCTTGATATATACATATCTAATCTTTTCCCTTGTTCCTCTGCTTCTACTATATATTTTTCCATTTCTATCCTTTCTATTTTGTTATTTCATAAAAGACAAAGTTGTCATCTTCTTTTAATAAATTATATCCTTTTAAATGTGCATCTTTTATTATCATATTCATTTTTGAATCTTTATACAAAATTATATGTGTTATGTCATATTTAGCAAAGGTATCTTCAAACCAAACTTCTATATTAGAACTTTGCATAAAATCCATAAATATGTCTCTTCCTCCATTAAATTCAGGAGCATATAAATCTGCTCGTGAATCTATAAATACTGGTATTCCCCTATATAACAAGTAACTTCCATAATTGTATTCATTATATAATCTAACATCTTTAATATCTATATTATTTTCATCAAAGTATTTTAAAATATAGTTACTCATTTGTACTGGATATGCTTTTTCGTCAATATATTCTTCTTTTACTCTTCCTTTTGCACAATGGAATCCTAATATTAATACTAATGCTGATACAACAAATTCCCCAAACAAAGTTGTACATACATTTATTAGATTATCATCAATCTTTTCTCCATCTTTTTTCATAAATTCATATGTCATTCTATTTAAAATAACTGAACACATTATTATAAACATTGTTGATTGTCTTTTTGAATATAACATTAAATATATTAATCCACCTAGCATAAATAAATCTGTTAATCTAATTTTTACATCTGTAAATGTAAGCAGTATAATAAATATTATCAATGTACATAATATCTCAACACAATTTATCAATGTCATAGGCAAATGCTCATTTATATTCTGTGTTGTATTTCCTTGCATTGTTTTTATTAAATAAGTATATGGTGTAGTACCCAATGGCGTTAATAGTCCTGTAAATGCACAAATTATCATAACAATTATTAAATACTTTGTTCCTTCTCTTTTTTTAATTGTTATTTTTGTTCCTTCTTTAACTTCTTTTCCATACTTTTTAGCTATTCTCTCTTCTACTATTGCAAATATATATTCTGCTATATATGGTAAATATAGTACAAATGTAAATGGCCAAGCAGCTATATGTAAATTTGCTATTAATATTGAAATTATTATTAGTCCAATTCCATATCGCTTTTTACTAGTATTCACCAATTTTTCCATAACATAAAGTTGCAATGTAAATAATATAAATGTTACTAATTGTGCTCTTGCCGCAATATAATCTCTTAATAAATACATTGCCAATATTGCTATTACAAATGATAATACTTTGTTTGATGTTAATTTAGAATTTACTTTGTATAAAACTATTCCTAATATTGCTGAAAACACACATGTGGATATATATATTCCTGCCATTCCACCTATAGAATATATTGTATATATCATAACATCATATAACCAATGCGGATATGTATAATCCAAATTTTGGTGCCATGAAAATGGATCTTTCATGTCTATTCCTTTATTTTGAACTATATGCTCACCTATTTTTATTGTATAAAATGTATCGTTTTGTAATGTCTTTGGTGCCAAACATATGCCAAATATCGTAATTAATATTATCGCCATGATTTCAAAACAAATTTTTTTCTTATTTTTCATGTGTAACCTCCGTTATTTTAATATCCATATTATAACAAAACCAAAAAAAAAAATCAACCGCACTAGCATATGCTGTACAGTTGATAATCTATATATTAAACAGCTTCTTGACTATCTGTTTCTTCTTTCTTTTCTGTTCCTTCTTCATTTATTAATTCTAAGCTACATATTGAAACTTCATAAGCAACTTTCATTTCTGATGTTCCATCTTCATATTTTTTTTCATATTGTCTTGATTGAACTCTTCCTATGATTTTTACTTGAGCTCCAACTTCTAAGTTTTGGCAGAATCTTGCATTTCTTCCCCATGCTATTGTTGGGATGTAATCTGATTTATTATATGCTCTGTTTACAGCTAATAATAAATCTGCAATTTCTCTTCCAAATGGTGTTTGTCTGTAAATTGGTTTTTTACATACAAATCCAATAAGTACAACTTCGTTTGTTGTTTCATCTTTTCTAACCATTTCATTTTCTTCTTGTTCTTCGTCTTCTTTTAGCTCTTCAACATCTTTAGCAAATACTGTTAATATTAACTTGTTTCTTTCATTTTCATAACTATTGTATGATCTGAATTGACCTTTTATTAATAGTTTGTTTCCTTCTGATAACATTTCGTCTGTTATTAATCTTTCAGATATTGTTATTGGTATAATATCTGAATTTCCACTTAAACGTGGTATTGATAAGTTGAATGAGTAAAATTTCTCCCCATAAATTTCATGGCTAAATTTCTTTTCGCCTGTAACTTTTCCTACTAATGTTAAGTAGTTGTTTTCTAAATAATTTGTATCCAATTTTGTTTCCTCCCTTAATTTTCTTTATCAATTGTAAATTTCTCGTCTTGCTTTTCTCTTTTTAAAATTTTCTACATTTCTTATTATACTACACTTTTTTGGTTTTGTCTACATAAAAAGTTAATTTTTTCTAATTTTTTTATTGTCTTTCCTCAAATATTGGCTTTTGGAGTACATTTTTATAGATTATGGAGCTCTTTTAGAATAAAAACTACTAACTTATTATAAATTTTTTTGTTAGAATCTTTTGTAATTTCAATTTCTTTTTCTTGTGTTTCTATGATTTCCTTATCTCCATTTTCTATATTTCTCTGCAAGCAGACTAAAATTTTATCCTCTTTTACACTTGATATTGTAATTGTTGACTTAGGGTTAAAACCAAATGTTATTGTCTTTATCGGTTTTTTTAACTTAATATATTTCAATACCCTAAAGTCTATGTCTGAATTTAATATCAAATATTCTGCCTTTGATATTATTTCTTCCATATAAGAATATTCTGTTTCTTGCAAATTTATGTCTTCTAATATTATTAAATCCTTAAATATTATATTTTTCATATTTTTTAATGATTCTTTATTAAGATGTATAATCTCCACTTCATATTCAGCAAGCTCTTTTTTTATTGCTTGGATATCTCTTTTCTTTGCAATTATTCCAACTAATGGCATAACTCTCTCCTTTGTTGTAATTATTTCCTAAAGCCTACTTTTTATACTCCTATTTTTGATTTCTGATTTGTGTCCCATTATTATTAATAGAATAATTATCTTTATATATTATCTCTGAAACTGTAGTAACTTGAAATCCACTAGCTTTTATGTTTTTTATTAACATATCTAAACTATCTGCCGTATGTTTTGTTCCATTATGGCTCAATATTATTGCTCCTCCATCTAATTTATTTTTTAACCTATTCCACATTTCTTCCCCTGTTAATCCTTGATAGTCTAATGTGTCCCGTCTTACTAGGGTTTACAAGTTGATTGTATATGCCGTCGTTTGGTGTCATTTCTTGCGCGTATTTTAGGAAATTTTTCATTGTTATTCTTAGTTTGATTTCTATTTTATCTTCAAAGACTAAGACCGATTCAATTATTTGAGATAAAAGCATTTTCTTTATTTCCGTATTTGTTTTTTCAAATTCTTCCCTCCATATTGGAATTAAGTTTTTTAGTTCCACCATAGAGTTGTAGTCGTATTTTTGTTTTTCTATTTGTTCTTTTAATTCTTGTACTTGTGATTGCAAATTATTTATTTCTTTTTCTTTTTGTTCTAGTAGGTTAGATAGTATGTCTGTTGAGAACTTACTTGTCCCATTTATTGCTGAAACAATTTCTCCTTTTAGCGTTTCAAATTCATCTTGTGATTTTGATAGTTTTTTTGGTGACCTCCTTTAGTTTAATTTCTTCATCTGTTTTGTTCTTTAAATTGATTTCATTTATTCTGTCGCTTAAATCTACTTTTTTCAAGGTGTCCAAATATGTAAAAACTTCATCAATTACAATGTTGTCTATTTCTTCTTGTTTATAGCAAGTTTTACCTGTTTTGCATGTTGCTCCTCCATTGCTGATTCTGCTTACACATCTGTAATAGTGCCTTTCTTTTCCTTTTTTTATTTCTCCAGTTTTTAATTTACTTCTATCTGTGGACTTACTTGAGTTCATGTTACATCCACAATATCCACATTTTATAAACCCTGTCAGAAGAGCTTTACTTCTCGTTTGTAATGGATAACTTTCATAATCCATATTTTCTTCTTTGTATCTATCTGGTATTCTCGATTCTCTTATTTTTTGTGCTTTATTCCATTCTTCTTCATCAATTATTACAATCTCATCTATTTTTTCATCTGATAAAATCCAATCTTTGCTACCTATTCTGCCCTGAGTTCCATTCTTTTTTACACTTGTTTTATTATAGGATAAATAGCCTTTATATATAGGATTTCTAAGCATGAAATTAACTACACTAACTGTCCATTTTGAGTTTTTCTTTGTTGGAATATTGTGTTCATTTAGATATCTAGCAATTCTATGTCCTCCCCAACCATTTTCTGTTGATAATTTATAAACCTCTTTTACTATCTCTGCTTCTTCAGGTAGAATTTGAAGTTTCTTTCGTCCAACACCTTTTTTAGAAAATATGCCAGATTTAACCATTTCATAGCCATATGGTGGAGTTCCATACATTAATATTCCTTCTTTAACCATTTGAGATTGCTTTTCTTTTACTCTTATAGATGTTTTTTCACTTTCTCCTCCTGCTTGCCAGTACCTTATGTAGTTTAGTAGCTTATCAACTCTATTATCAAATTTTTGTTGTCCTTCTTTAGTTGACCATACTTCAATTCCTTGCTGTACAAACCATTCAACAACAAATGGGGTTTCATCTTCACGTCTGCCTAATCTATCAAACATGAAAACTAATAATATATCAAATTCATTTTTTAAAGCATCCTCTTTTGCAGCTTGAAGCTGATCTCTGTCTATGGCTTTTTTCTTATAACCAGATACACCTTTTTCACAATATTCTTTAACTAATTTCCAGTTAGGCATTTTTTCTATAAACTGCTTACATGCTTTTTTTGCATTGGAATATCATCATCTTCTACTTGCATTAATGTTGATACTCTGTATAAACAAGCTACTTTTTTTTCTGACATCTTGCGTTCCTCCTTAATTGATTTTTGTGATCATTTACTATTCTTACAATACTATAACAAGTATTATAACTCGTACAATAATTAAATACAACATTAACACTTTAAAAATTTATAATCTTTGTCTTGTATATTTCTAGCAATAAATTGTTTTGATAGAGTATCAACAACATTCTGTTCTGTACGATTTACCTCTTCTCCTATAAAATTAATATGTACCCATTTGTCATACTTTTCGTTATATCTCCATAGTTCATATTCGCCATCTTTTGTTTTGTGTAAAAAATATTTTTTTCCGTTGATTTCTTCTACTTTTTCAAACATATTGTCCACCTCTTGTTTAATTTTTATGTGGTAAAATTTTAATTATTACATGTTTAATTGTGCTTCTATATATAAAAGTGCCTGCCTTTTTTGAAAACCGGACAAATTTCAAAAATTTTTTAAATAACATTCAACTATCCATAATAATTAAATTAGCTTTTACTTATATGAACCCGAAAAATTTCCAATTTGTTGCATTATTGGACAATAATTTATTGTAAAAAATAAAACACCTCGATTTTTACATCAAGATGTTTTATTTTATATTTACATTACTAACATATAATTAATATATTTCATTTACTTTTTTTATTTCAACAGCAAATTTATCACTATCTAAGGCTAAATCAGTTATATCATCTAAATACTTTTTATATTCCTTGTCATCAAAAAACATTTTGCTTCTTGCATAACCATTTATACCAAATTTCTTTAATAAAAATTTTCTACATTCTTCTATAATCTCGCTTTCTTTTAATTCAGAAAAATGCCTTCTATTATATGAATAGCATCTTTTTAAAGTAACCTCAACACTTGTATTTCTATCAGCAGATGATACTATTTTCCCATAGATGCTTTTTGGCTCTGTTTCCATTGATGAATGATGGTCTTCTACTGCTTCGCTCATTATTTTTATTTGTTCATCTGTGAAAAAATCTTTTAATTTCTTGTCTTCCATTAACATCTTAGCAGAAATAGTTTCATGTTTTTTCACATCAATATGATGAGCCACATCATGATATGCTGCAATTACATATACCATTTCTAAATTTATAGATTCAACCTGGTATGCAAATTCAAAACTTCTATTTATTACATATTTTGCATGCTCAACTCCATGTCCTTTATCATTTAAATTGTAATGATAATTTACAATTTGCTCTATATATTTTATTAATTCTAGTTTTATTTTATACTTTTCAATCATAGCTTCATATTCAAGCTTAATATCATTATATCTTTTGATTGTATTCTTTACTTCATGAGTTATTTTTGGATTATTAATTATTTCTTCAACTGTTTGCCATGAATATGATTCATGTTCTGTTAAAACAATATTATCTGTTTCTTTCACTTTTATAGCAAAATTATATTGTCTAGCATTTTTTCCACTTCCAGATTTATAATCAAAACTATCTATATAATATAAAATTTCGTTTAACTCGCAATTTGTTTCTTCTTTTACCTCTCTTGCTAATGCCGTTGGTATATCTTCTCCAATTTCCATATTTCCGTTTGGTAATTCGTCAATACCTCCCATAAAATCATCCGACTTTCTTGACATTATAAGTATTTTTCCTTGTCTATTTACAATAACCAATCCAACAACATTTTTCTCTATTTTCTCTTCTTTCGCTTTTTCCAATAAATAGTCAAAATCATTCATACATAAATCTTCTTTTTCAATTACATTGTTGTTTTCATCAACAAAATCTAAATATTCAATTTCTTCCATAGCTACCTCTTCTTTATTATTTGTCCTTCTTTATAATATGTGTTAATCCTTTGAGATAATCTCCATTAACTATCATATCTCTTATATTTTTAGGTCTTAAATCTATGTCTCTTAACTCCTCTAGTGTAACCCACTTAAATTCCAATAGTTTCTCTTCGCCCTTGTCATTTTCCATTATTTCATAATCTTTCATTTCTAATTCATATTTAGGTTTTATTATATAATAAAATTCTATTCCGTGACATGTTTTTTTGCCTTTTTTCCAAAAGTTTTCCTGTATAGCAAATAAACTCTCTTCTTTAATATCACAACCAATTTCTTATTTTATCTCTCTAACAACAGTTTGGTTTGAATCTTCTCCTATTTCAATATGTCCACCTGGTATATGAAAATATGGTGCTTTGTCTAGTCTCATAATTAAAAACTTGTTTTCTTGTTTAATTATTCCACAACTTCTTCCATGAAATTCTTTGTAATCTGTTTTAATTTCAATATCCATTGTTTTTTATCCTTTCAAAAATATTATTCTTTTATATTAGATTGCGATATTTTTCTAAGCCAAGATAATTTTATAATTTTCAGATTTTCCTATCATTATTTTGTGCTTTTA
>MNRR01000039.1 GCA_001916055.1 Clostridium sp. 28_12 | reverse complement strand
ATAAAATTGCAAATTGTATTTTTTTACAGCAGTAGTAACGAATAAAAAATTTTCTATGTGTTACTACTGTTAAGCTCAGAATATTCTTGCTTTTTTTATGTATATAGTATATAATATGTATATGTTTTTTATGTTACTTTTATATCAGTAGTTATAAACACTATAAAACGAGCAATTGCTCAAGGAGGAAAAAATGGATAAAAATTATTGGGTAAATGTTTACAAATGCCGGAAAGAAATTCTTAAATTGGCAAGGAACCCTGAATGCTTTTGTTGGGGTTATGATGTAGATTTCATCATTGGATGGTATTGCGATGAAATTGTAGCTAATGGTGGTATAGGAATCAAGCTTATTAACGGAGTACCTTTTGAATTATATACTCATTTAGGAAAGGTTGGAATTTTTTCAGAAATAAACACATGCTTTTGTGATAACAAAGAGATGCTTATTAAAAAGTTACAAGCTGATTATGGTATTGTGCTGATTCCAGAAGTAAGAAATCTTTCTAGGAGAGACTACTTGGTTGGACAAGTATATGCCATTACAAAATTACCGTGGACATCTGAGCCACTTCCTGTATTTCAGTACAAAACTCCCGAAGAAGAGGATGGGGGTTTTGCAAAAAGGGATAGTCTTTGTAATGAGATAGAGAAAATCTATAATCCTTGTAAAAAAGATAAATTTTTAGAAAAGCGACGTATAGAAGATGATTGGCTTGTTGCCGATGATGTACGTAGGGAGTTTTATAAGTTAGGAATATCGATACCTCGTGAAAAAAAACACGGAGAAAATGAATTCCATACTAAATATCATGTTCCGTATTATAAAATTTAGTCTAATAATTATTCCAAATCAAAGATAACTCTTTTATAGCTGAACGTCAAAAATAAGCACTTTTTGACGTTCAGTACATTATAAATTTGAGTTATCTTTTTTTATATAATAAGAAAGTAATACTTTCCTATTATATAAAAAGCTACAATTGCTAGCCCTTTGAGATTTTTTCCTTTTAGTCGAAAACTCAAATCGGGCGAGAACAAATAAGAAAAATTTCCAATTTTTCTTATTTATTCTGCAAAATTATCTAAGTGTCTTTATTTTTGAAATAGAATGTGATACAATAACTCTGATATAAAAAGAAGGAAAAGAAAGATGGAATATAAGGAAGAAATATTAGAAAAATGTTTGCCTAAATATTTAGAAGAAGATTTGAAAAATTATAAAGAAGGGCTAAAAAATAAATCGAGACTCATAGATTGTTTGTTAGGAGAATTACAGCAATCAATTAATTGTGCATATGTTGACAATGAAATAACAGAAGAACAATGTGATTACCTATATAAAAAATATATTCGTGGAGGAAAGTAAATGATAGACTTTACAAATTGCAAAATTAATAAATTCAGGTATTATGGTGGTAAAAATGGAGGAAAGATATGTATTATTTATAATAATGAAGAATACATGCTTAAATTTCCAGGTATAAATGAAGGAGTAGAAGAGCATGAGTATTCAAATAGTTGCATATCAGAATATATTGCATGTGAAATCATAAGAACATTAGGGCTAAATGTACAAAAAACTATATTAGGAACATATTCAAGCCAGGAAAATACAAAAACTGTAGTTGCATGTAAGGATTTTACTAGTTATGGAAAAATATTTAAACAATTTGCAGAATTAAAAAATAGCCAGATAGAAACATCTAAAAATGGATATGGAACAGAATTAAGTGAAGTAATAGAAACTATAGAAGAACAACAAATATATGATGCAAAAGAACTAAAGGAATTTTTTTGGAATATGTTTATAGCTGACACACTTGTAGGAAATTTCGACAGACATAATGGAAATTGGGGATTTTTAATAGACGAAGAAAAGCAAAGGGTAGAAATAGCACCAATATATGACTGTGCATCTTGTTTATATCCTCAATTAACAGATGAAAGAATAAAAGAAATTATAAATGATGAAGACGAAACAAATGCAAGAGTATATGTATTTCCAACATCAGCATTAAAAGAAGATGGTAAAAAAATAAATTATTTTGAATATATAAGTAGTTTAAAAAACGAAGATTGCAATAGTGCAATAATGAGAATAGTACCATTAATAGATTTAAATAAAATAAACAATATAATAGAGCAAACACCAGAAATATCTGAAATAAGAAAAGAATTTTATAAAAAAATAATAAAAGAAAGATATGAGAAAATCTTATTAAAAACATATACAAAAATAAAAGAAAGGTAGCAAAATGGAAACAAAATACATAGAAAAAGTAAAAGAAATAAATAAAGGAAAGAACTTAAAATATTACATATTAACAATGGGATGTCAACTAAACGAAAACGATTCAGAAAAACTATGTGGAATGGTAGAAGAAATGGGATACCAGCCAACAGAAGAATATAAAGAAGCAGACCTAGTAATATTCAACACATGTTGTGTAAGAGAAAATGCAGAAGACAAGCTATTTGGAAAATTAGGAGAACTAAAAAAAGTAAAAGAAACAAGAGGAACAATAATAGCAATAGGTGGATGTATGATGCAAGAAAAACATATAACAGACAAAATACACGAAAGTTATTCATATACAGACATAATATTTGGAACACACACATTGCAAAACTTTCCAGAAGACTTGTACAAAACATTAGAAACCAAAAAGAAACAACAAGACATATTAGATATAGACGGAGAAGTATATGAAGGACTTCCAATAAAAAGAACAAGCAATATAAAAGCATCTGTAACAATAATGTATGGATGTAATAATTTCTGCACATATTGTATAGTTCCATATGTACGTGGAAGAGAAAGAAGTAGACATCCAAAAGACATATTAGCAGAAGTAAAAGAACTTGCAAAAGAAGGATACAAAGAAATTACACTATTAGGACAGAATGTAAATTCATATTTAAGAGCAGAAAAATGGAAAGAAGAAGGAAAAGAATATGAAGGAATAAATTCATTTGCAACACTACTAAAAGCAATAAACAAAATCGAAGGAATAGAAAGAATAAGATTTGTATCGCCACACCCAAAGGACTTTACAGATGATGTAATAGAAGCTATTGCAGACTGTGAAAAAGTTTGCAAATTAGTACATTTACCACTTCAATCAGGAAGCACAAATGTATTAAAATTAATGAATAGAAAATATACAAAAGAACAATATTTAGAATTAGTAGAAAAAATGAAGAAAAGAATACCAAACTTAACACTTTCAACAGACATAATAGTAGGATTTGCAGGAGAAACAGAAGAAGATTTTGAAGATACATTAGATGTAGTAAGAAAAGTATGTTTTGAACAAGTATATATGTTTATATATTCAAGAAGAGTTGGAACACCAGGAGATAAGATGGAAAATCAAATTTCAGAAGACATTAAACACAAGAGATTTGACAGACTAAAAGAATTAGTAGAAAGTCAAATAGCAGAAAACAATCAAAAATATATAGGAACAACTCAAAAAGTATTAGTAGAAGGGCCAAGCAAAAATAATCCGGATTTATTGACAGGAAGAACAGACAGTAACAAAGTGGTAATTTTTGAAGGAGATTCTGAACTAAAAGACAAAATTATAAAATTGAAAATAGTTTCAGAACATATGTGGTATTTAAGAGGTGAAATTATGAATGATTATGCAAGTTTAGATACTGCAATAGAAATAATGGCATATAAAATTACTGATTGTGTAAAAAGAGTAGAAGAAAATCCAGAAAAATATGAAAAAGAATTAGAAGAATTAAGAGAAGAAAGAAATAAAATGTATAGTGGAGATATGAAAACTATCCAAAAAATAATAGATATATATGGAAAAGAACTAAGAAAAAAAGTATCAAAATAAACAAGCGAAATGGAAGGAACAAAAAATGGAACAAAGTATAAAAGATAAATATAAATTGTCAGAGGAAGAACATAATAAAATATATAAAGAAATTGAAAAAGAAGTATTTGTAAATTCAACACCACAAGACGAACCAATAGCTATAATTGTTGGTGGACAACCTGGATGCGGAAAAGGTGGAGTAATTGCATATACTAAAAATCAAGTTGAAGCAAATGGGAAATGTATCATATTAATAACAACAGATGAATACAAGCCATATCATCCAAATGCAATAGAAATAGCAAGAAATTATCCAACAGAATATGTAGAAATAGTAGAACAAGATGCTGGACCATGGACAGGAAGTATAATGAAAAAAGCAATAGATGATAAGCACAATTTTATATTTGAAGGGACTCTAAAAAATGATAGAATTTTAGACAGAATTCAAGAATTAAAACAAAATGGTTTCAATGTTACAGTAAGAGCATTAGCTGTTCCAAGACTTGAAAGTTTACTTACGGTACATGAGAGATATGAAAAGCAAATGGAAGTCTTAACATATGGAAGACTGATTTCAATAGAACATCACAATAAAGCTTATGATGGAATTCCAGCAGTTGTTGACAAGATTGAAAAATCTGGATTATGCACAGTTGAAGTATATTTAAGAGGAGACGAAATAGGAAAACCAGTAAAGGTATATTCAAGTAAAGAAAAGAATGAAAGATTTCCAACTGCAAGAATTGCATTAGAAGAATATAGAAAATCAGAAGGAAAAGAAACTATAAAAACAGCAAAAACTAGAGTAAATAAGCTTAGAGAAAGTTTTGTAAAAAGAAATGCTAAAGAATCTGAATTAAAACAATTAGATGAACTGGAAAATTATTGGATTAATAAGCCAATAGAAAAATAAGGAGAAAGATAAAATGGCACAAACAATAGCAGAAATTGAAGATAGATCAGTAATATCACCAATGATGCAAAAATATTTAGAAACGAAAGAAGAATATAAAGATTGCATACTATTTTACAGATTAGGCGATTTTTATGAAATGTTTTTTGAAGATGCACTAATAGCTGCAAGAGAACTAGAGATAACGCTAACAGGGAAAGATTGTGGTTTACCAGAAAGAGCACCAATGGCAGGAATTCCACATCATGCAGCAGAAGTATATGCAGAAAAATTAATAGAAAAAGGATATAAAGTTGCAATTTGTGAGCAACTAGAAGACCCCAAAACAGCAAAAGGCATTGTAAAAAGAGGCGTAATAAGAATACTTACACCTGGAACAATAGTAGAAAGCAACCTACTAGAAGAAAAGAAAAATAATTATATAATGAGTATTTGCAAAAGTGGAATCTATTTTGGTGTAAGTGTATGTGACATTTCAACAGGAGAATTTTATAGTAGTGAAATTAAAAGCGAAAATAACTTTGCATTATTGCTAGATGAAATAGCAAGATTTGCACCATCAGAAATAATAGCAAATTCAATGATGTTTGAATGTCAAGAAGAAATGGACAAAATACGTGAAAGATTTTCAATATATATGAGCAGATTTAGTGATAAATTTTTTACAGACGATGTTGGAAATTTAACATTGGATTACAATATAATAGAAAATAAAAAAGAAGTAACAAATTTAAAAGAAAAGCCATTAGCAGTAAAATCAATAAATGCATTGTTAGAATACTTAAACGAAACTCAAATGACGAGTTTGGAACATATAAATACAATAACAATTTATAGTTTATCAAAATATATGTCATTAGATATAAATGCAAGAAGAAATCTAGAAATAACAGAAAAGATGAGAGATAAAAGCAAAAAAGGAACTTTACTTTGGGTATTAGACAAAACATCAACATCAATGGGAGGTCGTTTGCTAAGAAGATGGCTAAATGATCCACTTTTAGAAGTAAAAGAAATTCAAGAAAGACTAGATGCTGTAAAAGAACTAAAAGATAATATGATGCTTAGAGGAGAAATTACAGATACACTAAAAAAAGTATATGATATAGAACGTCTTGCTGGAAAAATGACATATGGTAATGCAAATGCAAGAGATATGATAACATTAAAAAACTCACTAGAAAGATTACCAGAAGTAAAAAATGTTTTAGCAATGTGCCAATCACATAAATTAAAAGAATTATATGAAAATCTAGATGAATTAAAAGATGTATTTGCATTAATAGAAAAATCAATAGTAGAAGACCCACCTATGACAATAAAAGATGGTGGAATAATCAAACTAGGATATGATGAAGAAATAGATACATTAAAGAAAGCTTCTACTGAAGGAAAGACTTGGCTTGCAAAACTAGAAGCAGATGAAAAAGAAAAGACTGGAATTAAAACTTTAAAAGTTGGATACAACAAAGTATTTGGATATTATATAGAAGTTTCAAAATCATTTGTATCACAAGTACCTGAAAGATTTATTAGAAAACAAACATTAACAACAGGAGAAAGATATATAACAGATGAATTAAAAACAATCGAAAATCAAATTTTAGGAGCAGAAGAAAAGGTTGTAAACCTTGAATATAATGCATTTGTGGAAATAAGAACAGAAATTGCTAAAAATATAAAAAGACTACAAAAAACAGCAAATGTAGTATCAACACTAGATGTTTTATCTTCATTTGCACAAGTAGCAGAAGATATGAATTATTGTATGCCTGTTGTAAAAGATGATGGAATTATCAAGATTAAAGAAGGAAGACATCCTGTAATTGAAAAAATGATAGGAAGCGGAAATTTTGTACCAAATGACACATATCTTGACAAAGAAGGAGATAGATTAGCAATAATTACAGGACCTAATATGGCAGGTAAATCTACATATATGAGGCAAGTGGCATTAATTACATTAATGGCACAAGTTGGAAGTTTTGTACCAGCAACAGAAGCACAAATTGGAGTAGTAGACAAAATCTTTACAAGAGTTGGTGCGTCAGACGACTTAAGCATGGGACAAAGTACATTTATGGTAGAAATGATGGAAGTAGCAACTATTCTAAAAGAAGCAACAGAAAACAGTTTAGTAATTTTAGATGAAATTGGAAGAGGAACTTCAACATATGATGGACTTTCTATTGCATGGGCTGTTGCAGAATATATTGCAAATAAAGAAAAATGTGGTGCTAAAACATTATTTGCAACACATTATCATGAATTAATAGAACTTGCAGATAAGCAAGAAGGAATAAAAAATTATTCAATTGCAGTAAAAGAAAAGGGCGAAGATATTATCTTTTTAAGAAAAATAGTAGAAGGTGGAACAGATGAAAGTTATGGTATCCATGTAGCTCGTTTAGCAGGAGTACCTAAAGTTGTTACAAAAAGAGCAGATGAAATTTTAACAAGTTTGGAAAGAAAGAGTATGCTTTCTGGTAAAAAACAAGAAAAAGAAAATAAAAAAGTAGTTGAAGGTCAATTTGATATGTTTAACTTTAAACTAGCAGAAATCGCACACGAAATTGATAAAATTAACTTAAACGAACTTACACCTATTGATGCTCTTAATACATTAATGAAAATTAAAGAAAAAATGAAATAAATACAAAACACTCTCTCATCGAAAATGAGAGAGTGTTTTGTGTTTTACATATCTGCTATGTAGCAGATGTAAAACTTTCGTCTCGTCGCAGCAAGATAAATCTTGTTAGAAACTTTTAGTGTGTCAAGTATCATTTCTGTTCTATGCGGTTGTGAGTAGTATTCCTTGCCACACCAAGTTAACTTAAGACAATTTTTCATATCTTGTCCAACTACGGGTTTTTCTGGTGTTATCAGCCAGAGGGTGGAAGAATCAGCAGATATACTTGTTACATAATTTCCCTGCTTGGTTTTTAAGACAAAAATACTTTCTGCAATCTGTGACACTTTCTTGATAGTAGAGGTTGTTACGCCTTTAATGCTGAACTCATTTCTTGAGTACTTATTTTCTTTTAGGCGATAGCCAACCAACCGTCCTCCTTTGCAAGGGATTTCCTCACTGCTTGCGAGATAGAATTTTTTTGATGCTAATAAATTTTTCATGTGTGAATACCTCCAAAAAAATTTTTTCACAATTTGTGTATTACTGGATGCAAACACGAGGCTTGCACAACTTGGGATATACCCTGTATCTAAAAACTATTATAATATATTTTATGTAAAATGTCAAAAAAATAAAGAAAATTTCCAAAAAAACTTGATTTTATGGCAAAAATTGGGTATAATTAAAAAGAACATAAAAAGGCGCAGAAGAGTAGGAACAAATCCTACTCTTCAATCGTGAGAAGGAGGTTTTATGGCAAAGATAGAAGAAAAAGTAGAAGAACTAGTAAAAGAAAAAATTGAAAATATAGGATATAGCCTATATGATGTAGAATATGCCAAAGAAGGACCAAATTATTATTTAAGAATATACATAGATAAGCCAGATGGAATAGACTTAAATGATTGCGAAAAAGTAAATGATGAAATAAATGATTTATTAGACCAAGCAGATTATATAAAAGACCAATATTTCTTAGAAGTATCATCACCAGGAATTGAAAGAATATTGAAAAAAGATAGTCATTTAGAGCAAAATATAGGAAATCAAGTTGAAGCAAAATTATATAAAAAAGATGAAAATGGAAGAAAAAGCTATATAGGAGAGTTAAAAGCATTTGATGCAGACACAATTACAATTGATGAAATCAAATTCGATAGAAAAAACATAGCTCAATTAAAAACTATATACAACTGGGAAAACTAAATTTTCACAATAAAAGAAAGGAAGTATAAAAATGAAAGCAATAGATAATAAAGAATTAATATTAGCTTTGGAAGAATTAGAAAAAGAAAAGGGAATAAAAAAAGAAGAATTATTAGAATCAATAAGAACAGCTCTAATAACAGCATATAAAAGAAATTTTGATGCATTAGAAAACGTAGATGTAAGAATAGATGAAAAAACAGGGGAAACACATGTATACTCAATCAAAGAAGTAATGGAAAGAGCAAATGATGACGCATTAGAAATAAGTTTAGAAGATGCCAGAAAAATAGATGTTCATTTAAACATAGGAGATGAAGTTGCAGTAGAGATAGTGCCAAGAGACTTTGGAAGAATTGCAGCACAAACAGCAAAACAAGTAATAATCCAAAAATTAAGAGAAACAGAAAGAAATATGGTATTTAACGAATATAATGAAAGAAAGGGCGAAATTGTTTCAGGACTAATTCAAAAAGCTGATAAACACATAGTAGTAATGGATTTAGGAAAACTAGAAGGAATAATGTTAGCTAAAGATCAAATACCAACAGAAACATATCATGTAAATGATAAAATAAAAGGATATGTGGTAGATGTAGAAAGAGGAGAAAAAGGAGCACCACAAGCAATAATATCAAGAACACATCCAGATTTTGTAAGAAAATTACTAGAATTTGAAATACCTGAAATATATGAAGGATTAATAGAAATAAAGAGTGTATCAAGAGACCCAGGATTAAGAAGTAAAGTTGCAGTGTATTCACCAAATGAAAATATAGATCCAGTTGGTTCTTGTGTAGGTCAAAAAGGAATACGTATACAAAATGTAATAAATGAATTACATGGAGAAAAAATAGATGTAATAGAATGGAATGCAGACCCAAGTATATTTATATCATCAGCATTATTACCAGCACAAATAATGGCAGTAGATATTAAAGAAGAAGAAAAATTTGCACAAGTAATAGTTCCAGATGATCAACTATCACTTGCAATAGGTAAAGCCGGACAAAATGCGAGATTAGCTGCAAAATTAACAGGATGGAAAATAGATATAAAATCAGAATCACAATTCAGAGAGATGTTAGCTGCTAAAGCAGAAGAAACAAAAGAAGAAAATGAAGCAGAGTAAACCTTAAGGGAGGAATATAATTGAAAAATATACCACAAAGAACGTGTATAGTATGTAGGACGCAAAAAAATAAAAATGAGCTGTTAAGAATAGTAAAAAATAAAGAGAATATTATAAAAGTAGATGAAAGTGGAAAAGAGCCTGGACGAGGTGCATATATTTGTTATAATATGGATTGTTTTGAAAGGGCTAAAAAAAGTAAAAAATTAGAAAGAACATTAGAAATAAAAATAAATGATGATACATATGAACAAATAAAAAATGCAATAGAAAGTAAAATGGGGGGTGATGTTATTGGGTAAGATAAAATTATATGACATAGCCAAAGAATTAAACTTAACCAGTAAAGAAGTATTAGAAATTGCTAAAAAATTAAACATAGAGGCAAAGAGTCATTTAAGTTCTGTAAGTGAAGAAGATGCTAAAAGAATACAAGAAAATGCTATAAAACCTAAAAAAACAGAAGAAAAGAAGGCAAATCAAGAAAAAGCAAAAACTGAGAAAAATGATTCACCAGTCATAATAAGAAGAGAAGTTATAGTAAATGATGACAGCATTAAGCCAAAAGAAGAAGGAAAAAAAGCAGAAAAAAAGAATAATGTAGGCTTTGTAGAAAGAAAGAAAAACAAAGACTATAATATTGTTTATAGAAATAAGCCATCTAAACCAATGACAGTAGATGAATTATTTGGAATAAAAAAAGAAGTAAAGAAAGAGGAGCCGGTTGTGACTCAAAAAGTTGAAGAAAAGGTAGAAATAAAAGAGAATAAAATGGATGTTGAAGTAAAAAATGAAAAAGTTGAAGAAAAAGTAATCAATGAAGAAAAGAAAATGCCAGAAAAAAGATTTAATCCAAACAATAGAGATAATAGAGAAAATAGAGATAATAGAGAAAATAGGGATAATAGAAATAACAGAAATGGCCAAAATCAAAACGATTTCAGAAAAAACAGATTTAATAATGATAGAAATTCAAACCAACAAGGAAATCGTAATTTTGATAGAAATTATGCTAATAATGGTAATAATGGAAACAGACCAAGATTTGATAGAAATAATAGACCTAATAATAACAATAATAATGGCGGAAGATTTGATAATAGAAACAGACAAGGTGGAAATCCAAGATTCAATGGAAACAGACCATTAGATGAAAAAAGAATAGAAAAAAATATTAAGGATATAATGTCAGTAGAAAATGTTGAAAAAGAACCAGCAAGAGAATATAAAAATAAGAAAAATAATAAATCAAGAAAAAACAATCAAACTGGCGAAATAAATGAACATAAATTAAAAGGTTTAAAGAGAACAGATAGTTTATCAAATATGTTTGACGAACAAGATGGTGGAATGCTAGATTATTATGATTTAACAACACAAAGAGGTAAAAAAGGAAAGAAAAAAGCAAGTAAAAATGAAGAAAGTCGTAATAAACAAAAAATATTCAAACTAGAAGAAATTACAATCCCTGAAACAATTACAGTAAAAGACTTTGCAGCAGAATTAAAGAAAACAACTGCTGAAGTTATTAAAAAATTATTAGGTTATGGAGTAATGGCTACAATAAATAATGAAATAGATTTTGATACAGCCTCATTAATTGCTGATGAATTTGGGGTAAAAGTAAACAAAAAAGAAACAGTAACTGAAGAAGATATCTTATTTGATGATTCAGAAGACAGAGAAGAAGATTTACAACCACGTCCACCAGTAGTTGTAGTAATGGGACACGTAGACCATGGAAAAACATCATTACTAGATGCAGTTAAAAAGACAAATGTTATAGAAGGAGAAGCAGGAGGAATTACACAACATATAGGTGCATACAAAGTAAAAGTAAATGACAGAGAAATTACATTCTTAGATACACCAGGACATGAAGCATTTACAGCAATGAGAGCAAGAGGAGCTCAAATAACAGATATAGCGATTCTTGTAGTTGCAGCAAATGATGGTGTAATGCCACAAACTGTAGAAGCAATAAACCATGCGAAATCAGCTGGAATTCCAATAATTGTTGCAATAAACAAAATGGATTTACCAGATGCAAATATTGACAAAGTAAAGCAAGAATTAATGGCATATGAACTAGTACCAGAAGAATGGGGAGGAGATACAATATTTGTACCAATCTCTGCAAAACAACATCAAAACATAGACCAATTACTAGAAATGGTATTATTAGAAGCCGATATGTTGGAATTAAAAGCAAATCCTAATAAACAAGCAAAAGGTGTAGTAATAGAAGCAAGGTTAGACAAAAACAAAGGAGCAATAGCTTCAATGTTAGTACAAAGAGGAACTCTTGATGTTGGAGATACAATAGTTGTAGGTTCATCAATTGGTAGAATAAGAAGTATGACAGACGAAAAAGGCAAAAAAGTAAAAAAAGCCGGACCATCAACACCTGTTGAAATCATGGGATTAACAGAAGTACCACAAGCAGGAGATATATTCTATGAAGTAAAAGATGAAAAAACAGCTAAACACTTGATAGAAAAGAGAAAACGTCTAGAAAGAGAAAAAACAATAAATGCTACAACAAAAGTAACATTAGATAACTTATTCAGCAAAATGGAAGCAGGAGATTTGAAAGTATTAAACTTAATAGTAAAAGCAGATGTTCAAGGTTCTGTAGAAGCAATAAAACAATCAATGGAAAAATTGTCAAATGAAGAAGTTGTAGTAAAAGTAATACATGCAGCAGCAGGAGCAGTTACAGAATCTGATGTAACACTTGCAAAAGTTTCAAATGCGATAATTATAGCATTTAATGTTAGACCAATGCCAACTGCAAAAGACATGGCAGAAAAAGAAGAAGTAGAAATCAAGCAATATTCAGTAATATATCAAGCGATTGATGATGTTCAAGCAGCAATGAAAGGAATGCTAGCACCAAAATATGAAGAACATATTATAGGTAATGCCGAAATCAGACAAACATTTAAAATCTCAAATGTCGGAACAATTGGTGGAGCATATGTATTAGATGGAAAATTAGAAAGAAATGCAGGAGTAAGAGTTTTACGTGACAATGTAGTAATACATGACGGAAAACTTGCATCTTTGAAAAGATTTAAAGATGATGCAAAAGAAGTATCTAAAGGATTTGAATGTGGTATCCAAATTGAGAAATTTAATGACATTAAAGAAGGAGATATCCTAGAAGCATACATTATGGAAGAAATTAAGAGATAGCAGAAAGGAGAAAAAAATGCCAAAGAATAATAATCGTCAAGGAAGAATTGACGAAGAATATAGAAAAGAACTTAGCCAAATAATTAGTTATGACTTAAAAGAACCAAGTGTTACAGGAATGATTAGTGTAACAAGAGTAAAAGTAACACCTGATTTAAAATATGCAAAAGTTTCAGTAAGCATTCTAAACTCTAAGAATATTAAAGAAACATTAGCAGGGCTAAAAAAATCTTCTGGGTATTTACGTTCAGAATTAGCAAAAAGAATAAACTTGAGAAATACACCAGAATTAGTATTTGAATTAGATGAATCTTTAGAATATGGTGCAAGAATAGATAGTATTTTAAATGATATAATGAAAGATAATGGAGGAAACAAGCAATAATGACATTAGATGCAATATTAGATGAAATAAAAAAAGCAGAAACAATAGTAATATTAGCACATGAATCACCTGATGGAGATGCTGTTGCAAGCTCTCTATCAGTGATGCATGCAGTTACACAATTAGGAAAGAATGCAGATGTTATAATTCCAGAATATTCTAAAGATTTCAAATTTTTGCCAGGTTCAGAAAAAATATTAGAAAAAGGACAAGAAGAACCATATGATTTAGCAATTTCAGTAGACTGTACAGATTTGAAACGTTTAGCATGTGGAAAAGAATATTTTGAACCAGCAAAAAGAACAATAGAAATAGACCATCATTCAGTAAATGCAATGTTTGGTGACTTAAACTATGTTGATCCAGTTGCACCTGCATGTTGCCAAGTTTTGATGGCAATGTTCGAATATTATGGATTAGAAATAACAAAAGAATTAGCAACATGTATATTAACGGGAATTATAACTGATACAGGCGGATTTCAATGGGGTGGAATTACTCCAGAAACATTTGAATTTGCTGCTGAATTAGTAAGAAAAGGTGCAAAATTAAAAGAGATATGTAGAATAGCATTAAGAAAGAAAAGCAAAGCACATTGTGAATTAGAAAAAATAATATATGATAGATTAGAATTCTTAGAAGATGGAAAAATTGCATTTGCATATTTGAATTTAGAAGATTATGAAAATACACATGCAGAAATGGGAGACGATGAAGGTTTAGTAGAAATGCTTAGAGACATCGAAGATGTAGAAGTTGCTGTATTGTTAAAAGAAAAAGAAGGAGCGAACGGCTACAAAGCTTCATTACGTTCTCATGAAACTGTTAATGTTTCAGATATATGTATGTTACTCGGAGGTGGAGGCCATAGAGGAGCAGCAGGATGCTTTATAAATGGAACACTAGACCAAGCAAAAACTAAAATTATAAATGCCGTAAAACAAGGATTAAAAAAGTAAAATGGATGGAATAATAATAATAAATAAACCTAAAAATTGTACATCACATGATATAGTAAGAAAAGCAAAGAAAATATTAAATGAAAAAGTTGGACATACAGGAACTTTAGATCCTAATGCAACAGGAGTATTACCGTTGCTTATAGGAAAAGGGACACAAATTTCTAAATACATAATAAATCATGATAAGGTATATGAAGCAGTATTACAACTTGGAACAAAAACAGATACCGCAGATGTAGAAGGCAAAATAATTGAAGAAAAAACAGTAACAGAAAGAGCATTAGAAAAAGAAAATATAGAAAAAGTATTAGAAGAATTAACAGGAGAACAAGAACAGATTCCACCTATGTATTCTGCAATAAAAATAAATGGAAAAAAACTTTATGAATATGCAAGGAAAGGTGAAACAATTGAAGTTAAGCCAAGAACAATCAATATTTATAAATTAGAACTCATTAATATAGATAAAGAAAAAAAACAAATAGAATTTAGAATTCATTGTTCAAAGGGAACATATATCAGAACAGTATGCGAAAACGTTGCAGAAAAGCTTGAAACTGTTGGATATATGAAAGAATTAAAAAGAACACAAGTAGGAAAATTTAAAATAGAAGATTCTATTTCAATAGAAGAATTAGAAGAAAAAAAAGAATGTATAACAATAGAAAAATATTTTAAAAATTATAAAAATATTAATTTAGACTCAAAAAGGTTGCAATTATTTTTAAATGGTGTAAAATTAACATGGCAAGTTGAAGACGGAATTTATAAAATTTATAATAATGGAAATTTTATAGGAATTGGAACTGTTAAAAATAATTTGCTTAAAAGAGATATAATAATATAAGGCATTCAATTAGAACTAAGAATAAAATAATTGTTTGAATTAGAATAGTTATATTGCTAGGCAGACGACGCAAGATGGCTATTATAATTCAAACTGGTAAAGGAGGATGGAAGAATGGAAAAATTCTATATAACAACACCAATTTATTACCCAAGTGGAAAATTTCATATAGGAACAGCATATACAACAACATTAGCAGACACGATAAGAAGATATAAAAAGCTAAGAGGTTTTGACACATTTATGTTAACAGGAACAGATGAACATGGCCAAAAAATAGAAACAGTAGCAAAAGAACATGGAAAAACACCAAAGGAACATGTTGATGAAATGGCGCAAATGGCAAAAGATTTATGGAATTTAATGAATATAAAATATGACTATTTTATAAGAACAACAGAGCCAAGACATGAAAAAGCTGTTCAAGACATATTTGAATACTTTTTGCAAAAAGGAGATATATATAAAGGTGAATATGAGGGCTGGTATTGTATGCCATGTGAAACATATTTCACAGAGACTCAATTAGTAGATGGAAAATGTCCTGACTGTGGTAGAGATGTAAGGTTAATGAAAGAAGAGGCATATTTTTTTAATATGAAAAAATATGTTGACAAATTATTAAAATATTATGATGAACATCCAGATTTCATCCAACCAGAATATAGAAAAACAGAGATGATAAACAACTTTATAAAACCAGGACTTGAAGACTTGTGTGTAACAAGAACAACATTTGATTGGGGAATAAAAGTAAAATCAGATCCAAAACATGTTATATATGTATGGTTAGATGCATTGACAAATTATGTAACTGCATTAGGATATAAACAAGAAGATGATTCATTATATAGAAAATTGTGGCCAGCAGATTTACAAATAGTAGGAAAAGATATAGCAAGATTCCATTTAATATATTGGCCAATATTTTTAATGGCATTAGATTTACCATTACCAAAAAAAATATTAGTCCATAATTTTATAATGATGAAAGACGGAAAAATGTCAAAATCAAAAGGAAATGTTGTATATCCAGAAAAATTGATTAGCAGATATGGAGTAGATGCAACAAGATATTTCTTATTAAGAGAAATGCAAACATCACAAGATGGATTATATACACCAGAAAGTTTTATAGAAAGATATAATTCAGACTTGTGTAATGACTTAGGAAATTTAGTGAATAGAACAGTATCAATGGTTAATAAGTACTTTGAAGGAAAAGTACCAGAATATAATGGTACACCAAATGAAGTTGACAAAGAATTTGAAGAATTTACAAATTCTCAAATAAAAAAGGTAGAAAAATTAATAGACAAATACGAAATAGCAGATGCATTAAAAGAACTGTGGGTATTAATTTCAAGAACAAACAAATATATAGATGAAACAAGACCATGGGAACTTGTTAAAAACGAAGAAAAAGAAAAATTAGAATCAAGTATTTATCATTTAATAGAAAATATTAGAAAAATAGGAATAATTTTAATACCATTTATGGATGATACAGCTAAAAATTTATTAAGACAAATAGGAGCAACAGAAGAATTACAAACATGGGAAAGCTTATATAAATATAATAGTTTAAAAAACATCAAAGTTATAGAAAAAGGCGAGCCATTGTTTTTAAGAAAAGATATTGAAGAGGAACTAGAATATTTAAGAAGCTAATTATATAAAAGGTGGAAAAATGGATTTGATATCAGTGAAAAGAGAATATAGAAATAGAAAAAATATAGCAATAGCAATATCTGTACTAATAGTAATAATTGTTTTTGTGTGGTTAGGATTAAAAATAAATTCTAACACACAAAATGATATTACTAAAACAGCTGAAAAAGGAAAAAATGAAACAACTCAAGAAGCGGAACAAGAGGAACAAAGAAAACAAGAAGAAGCTAAAAAAGAAGAAGAAAGAAAAGCAAAATTACCACAATTAACAGATGAAGGTAGAAACAACTTAAAAAATATATATCATTCAGAAACAAAAAGAGTTTTCTTAACATTTGATGATGGACCTTCACGAACAGTAACACCAGTGGTTTTAGATACATTAAAATCTGAAAATATCAAAGCAACATTCTTTTTATTAGGAAGTAGAGTTGAATTAGACCCAGACCTTGTAAAAAGAGAATATGATGAAGGGCATTATATAGCAAGTCATGGATACTCACATGTATATTCACAAATATATGCAACACCACAAAGTGTTTTAGATGAATATAACAAAAGTGTAACAGCAATTAGAAATGCAATAGGAGAGCAAGAATACAATCCACACCTATTTAGATTTCCAGGAGGATATTGGGGTGGAAAATATGCAGAAGTAAAAAAACAAGCAGAACAAATATTAGAACAAAATGATGTTTTACATATTGATTGGAATGCTTTAACTTCAGATGCAGCAGGAGCAAAAACAACAGAGCAATTTATTGCAGAACTAAATAAAACAGTGCCAAAACATAATAGCATAGTAGTGTTAATGCATGATGCTGGAAATAAAACAGCAACAGCAAATGCATTACCAACGATAATAAAATATTTTAGGGACCAAGGATTTGAATTTGAAAATTTCTATAGTATTATAAAATAAAAGTATTGCAAAATAGAAAATATGTGATATAATATAAAAGCTATAAGAAGACAAGAAAGGAAGATTATAATGAATTGTAAAGTAGAAAAAACAGAAAATGCAAATGAAGTAAAATTAGAAATTACAGTAGAAGCAGAAAAATTTGAAAATGCTATGAAAAAAGTATATTTTCAAAATGCAAAATACTTTAATATACCAGGTTTCAGAAAAGGTAAAGCACCAATGAATATAGTAGAAAAATATTATGGAGCACAAATCTTTTATGAAGATGCATTCAATGAAGTAGCAACAGAAGCTTACGAAGAAGCATTAACAGAAAACAAAATAGATGTAGTAAGCAGACCAGAAGTGGATATAGCTCAAATGGAAAAAGGAAAAGATCTAATATTTACAGCAGTAGTACAAACAAAACCAGAAGTAAAATTAGGAAAATATAAAGGAATAGAAATACAAAAAATAGAATACAAAGTAGATAAAAAAGATGTTGACCATGAATTAGAACATATGCAAGAACATAATTCAAGACTAGTAACAGTTGATGACAGACCATTAGAAAATGGAGACACAGCAACAATCGATTTCGAAGGATTTGTTGATGGAGTAGCATTTGAAGGTGGAAAAGCTGAAGGACATGAATTAGAAATAGGAAGTGGAACATTCATTCCAGGATTTGAAGAACAATTAATAGGAATGGAACTAGAAAATGAAAAAGAAATCAAAGTAACATTCCCAAAAGAATATTTTTCAAAAGATTTAGCAGGAAAAGATGCTACATTTAAAGTAAAATTACATGACATCAAGAAAAAAGAATTACCAGAATTAGATGACGAATTTGCTAAAGATGTAAGCGAATTTGACACACTTGAAGAATTAAAGAAAAGCATCAAAGAAAAGTTAACAAAAAATAAAGAACAAAGAGAAAAATATGAAACAGAAGAAGCTGTATTAAAAGCAGTATGTGAAGATTCAAAATTAGATATTCCATCTGGAATGATTGAATTAGAAATAGACAATATGCTAAAAGACTTTGAACAAAGATTATCATATCAAGGATTAAACCTAGAACAATACTTAAAAATGATAGGTAAGACAGAAGAAGAAATGAGAAAAGAATATGAGCCACAAGCTATAGAAGCAATAAAATCAAGACTTGTGCTAGAAGCAATAATGAAAGCAGAAAAAATCGAAGCAAGTGAAGAAGAAATAAAAGCAAAAATGGAAGAAATGGCTAAAAGCTATGGAAAAGATGTAGAAGAATTAAGTAAAAACGAAAACTTAAAGAACTACTTAGCAGAAGGAATAAAATCAGAAAAAGCATTAGAATTCATAGTAAACAATGCAAAAGTTACAGAAAAGAAAAAAGAAACAAAAAAAGCAACTAGCAAAAAATAGCAAAAAAAGGGGCAAATGGGTTTAAATTCTTAATTTGCCCTTTTATTTTTTAGCAAATGCACGGAAAAAAAGCGATCTCAGGTGTGCATTGCACCGAAAAAAAGCGATCTCACGTGTGCAAAAGGAGGAAAATATGTTAGAAAAAGATAGTTTAGTACCATATGTAATTGAACAAACAAGTAAAGGAGAAAGATCATATGATATTTTCTCAAGATTACTAAAAGATAGAATAATATTTTTAGGAGAAGATGTAAATCCAACATCTGCAAGTTTAATAATTGCACAATTATTATTCTTAGAGTCAGAAGACCCAGATAAAGAGATATTTTTATATATAAATTCACCTGGGGGATCTATAACAGATGGAATGGGAATTGTTGACACAATGAATTATATAAAATGTCCAGTTTCAACAATATGTGTAGGATTAGCAGCAAGTTTTGGAGCTGTATTACTAGCAAATGGTGAAAAAGGAAAAAGATATGCAACACCTAATTCTGAAATATTAATACATCAACCATTAATAGGTGGTCAAGGCGGAGGAATTTCTGGTCAAGCAACAGAAATAAAAATCCATGCAGATCATATGATAAGAACAAGAGAGAAACTAAATAAATTATTAAGCGAAAAGACAGGTCAATCTATAGAAACAATTGAAAGAGATACAGAAAGAGACCATTATATGACAGCACAAGAAGCTCTTGAATACGGCTTAATTGACGGAATAATGGACAAAAGAATATAATTCTAAAATAGAAGAAGGAGAAATATAGATGGCAAAAAATGATACACCAAAAGGTGTTAAATGTTCATTCTGTGGTAAAACACAAGAAAATGTAAGAAAAATAGTTGCAGGTCCAGGAGTATATATTTGTAACGAATGTATAGGATTATGTAATGAAATAATCGAAAACGAATATTATGAAGATGAAAATGAATCATATACTTTAGCTGGATTAGAAAAAATCCCAAGTCCCAGAGAAATAAAAGACATTTTAGACCAATATGTAATAGGGCAAGACGAAGCAAAAAAAACATTATCAGTAGCTGTTTATAACCATTATAAAAGAATAGCAAATGAAGAAGAAATGATGTCAAAACATGAAAAAAGTGATGATGATGTAGAAATCCAAAAAAGTAATATCTTATTACTTGGGCCAACAGGATGTGGAAAAACATTACTTGCAAGTACACTTGCAAAAATATTAAATGTTCCATTTGCAATCGCAGATGCCACAACACTTACAGAAGCAGGATATGTTGGAGAAGATGTAGAAAATATTCTTTTAAAACTAATTCAAGCAGCAGATGGTGATGTGGAAAAAGCAGAAAAAGGAATTATTTATATAGATGAAATAGATAAAATAACAAGAAAATCTGAAAATCCATCAATAACAAGAGATGTAAGTGGAGAAGGTGTACAACAAGCACTATTAAAAATAGTAGAAGGAACAATAGCATCAGTACCACCACAAGGAGGAAGAAAACATCCTCAACAAGAACTAATACAAATAAATACATCAAATATATTATTTATTTGTGGTGGAGCATTTGAAGGATTAGAAAACATCATAAAAGATAGAATGGGTAAAAAAGCAATGGGATTTGGAGCAGATATTCAAAGCAAAAAAGATATAGACAGATTCAAAGTATTTGAGCAAATTTTACCACAAGATTTATTAAAATTTGGAATGATTCCTGAATTTATAGGAAGATTGCCAATAATAGCAACACTAAAAGAACTAAATAGAGAAGCATTGATAAAAATTACTACAGAACCAAAAAATGCTTTAGTAAAACAATACAAGAAATTACTAGAAATGGATGATGTAGAATTAATATTTGAGCAAGAAGCTTTAGAAGCAATTGTTGACAAAGCAATTGAGAGAAAAACAGGAGCAAGAGGTTTGCGTTCTATAATTGAAAACATTATGAGAGATATCATGTTTGATATTCCATCAAATGAAAAAATAGAACAATGCATTATTACTAAAGATACAGTCTTAAATAATGCAGGTCCTAAAATTATAGAAAATCCTAATAAAGTAAAAAAAACAAAAAGTGAAAGAATTGCGGTGGAGCAAAAAGAAACTGCATAAATAGTAAAAGCCTGTGTTTTGGTAGTCCTAATACGACGAAAAAACACAGGCTTAAATGTTATAAATTTGTTGATTTTTGAAAATTTATATAGTAAAATGTAGACATATATAAAAGAGGAGTAACAATGGTAGACCTAGATAAAGATGTAAAATATGTAAAAACAGTAGGACCAAACAGGGTACAACTACTAAATAAATTAAATATATATACATTAAAAGACTTAATAGAATACTATCCAAGAGACTATGAAGATAGAAGCAAGCCAAAGAACTTATATGAATGCACAGATGGAGAAGAAGTATTAATAGAAGCAATGGCAGCAGGAAGAATAACTGAAATGCATAAAGGAAGAATGACAATAAGCAGATTAATTGTAAAAGACCAAACCGGAACATGTTATATAACATGGTTTAACCAAGGATATTTAAGGGATAAGTTTCAACCTGGAAGAATGTACAGATTTTTTGGAAAAATATCAAATAAAAATGGAAGATTAGAAATGAATTCGCCTGTATATGATGAAATTGATCAAAGTAAAAATACAGGGAAAATTATTCCGATTTATCCATTAACATATGAATTAAAACAAAATACATTAAGAAAAATTATAGAAAATGGTCTTGCAGAAGTAAAAGGTAAATTGACAGAAACATTACCAGAATACATATTAAAAGAAAACAATTTATGGGATATAAATAATACAATTGAAAGAATACATTTTCCAATAGAATTTTCGGATTTTAATAAAGCAAGAGAAAGACTTGTATTTGAAGAATTACTTACAACACAACTAGCATTATTAAAATTAAAAAATAATTATGAACACGAAACAGATGGAATACAATTTAGTAAAGATGTATATATGTCAGATGTAATAAACATTTTGCCATTCAAATTGACAAAAGCACAGCTAAGAGTATTAGAAGAAATAGATAGAGACATGGAAAGTAACAAGCCAATGAATAGGCTATTACAAGGAGATGTTGGCTCAGGAAAAACAGTAGTAGCAATGATTGCAGCATATAAAGCTGTAAAATCAGGCTATCAAGCAACAATAATGGCACCAACAGCAATACTTGCAAGCCAGCATTTAGAAAGTTTTCAAGGAATATTAGAAGAACTTGGAATAAAAACGGAGCTATTAATTTCAAGTGTTACTAAAAAGAAGAAGTCAGAAATATTAGAAAAACTACAAAGTGGAGAAATAGATATATTAATAGGAACACATGCAATATTAGAAGAAAATGTAGTATTCAAAAACTTAGGATTAGTCGTAACAGATGAGCAACACCGTTTTGGAGTAAAACAAAGAGGAACTATAGCATCTAAAGGACAAAATCCAGATGTAATAGCAATGTCTGCAACACCAATTCCAAGAACACTTGCATTAATATTGTATGGAGATTTGGATATATCTATAATAGATGAACTTCCACCAAACAGAAAGAAAATTGAAACATATGCAGTTAGAAAAAATATGGAAGAAAGAGTAAACAATTTTATAAGAAAACAAATAACAGAAGGCAGGCAGGCATATATAGTATGTCCATTAGTTGAAGAAAACGAAGATATGGAAGGCTTGCAATCAGTAATTGAACTTGCAGAAAAATATCAAAAAGAAACATTTAGTGAGTATAAAGTAGCATATTTACATGGAAAAATGAAACCAAAAGAAAAAGATGAAATTATGGAAAGATTCAAAAATGGTGAAATTCAAATTTTGATTGCAACGACTGTAATTGAAGTAGGAGTAAATGTTCCAAATTCAAGTATTATGGTAGTGGAAAATGCAGAAAGATTTGGATTAGCACAATTGCACCAATTACGTGGAAGAGTAGGAAGAGGCGAATATCAATCATATTGCATTTTAAAATACGAAGGAAATAGTGAAACAATAAAACAAAGGATGAAAGTAATGTGTGATACAAATGATGGATTTATAATTTCTGAAAAAGACTTAGAACTTAGAGGTTCTGGAGACTTTTTCGGAACAGAACAACATGGACTTCCAGAATTTAAGATTGCTAATTTGTTTGAAGATATAGCAGTTTTGAAAAAAGTTCAAAGATTAGCTTTAAAAATTATGGAAGATGATCCATTACTTGAAAAAGAAAAAAATGCAAAACTAAATAACTTGGTAAAAGAGAAGTTTAGTTCAAGGATAGAAATTTAAATTATTGCTATTGCTGGAGTAGAAAAGGCGATTGGCAGAGAAAAGGATGTTGATATTATGTTACAAGTAATTATTAGATTAATAGGTGTACTTATGTTATTAGCTGGTGTAATTTTGGTTTATGATGCTAGAATTATCACAAAAAAAGTTTTTGATTTTGGTGATCAAAATGAAGCTACAAGTGGCTTCAAAATTTTAGGTGCAATACTTGCAATGGTTGGTGGATTGATAGTTTTCTTTTGTTAGAAAACTATCTTTTTTAAAATTAATACAAAAAACTATTGACTCTTCCCTTAAGGTTAGGTGTATAGTTGAATTAGGAGGAAAAGAATGTTAAAAATAGGAGAATTTGCAAAAATATTTAATGTAACAATAAAAACAATAAGATTCTATGAAGAAAAAGAATTATTAAATCCTTGCTATATTGATAAATATTCTGGATATAGATATTATGATGATGAGAACATAAAACAGATGAATCAAATTTTATATCTAAAAAAACTAGGCTTTTCATTAGACGAGATAAAAAAATATGATGAAAAGCTAGTAAAGAATAAAATTGAAGAATATCAAGAAAAAATAATTCAATATACTTCTAACATTAACATTCTTAAAGATATAGATAGTACAAGCACAAAGGGAGAGGAGGTTAAAAAAGCTAAAAAGCCATTTGAATTTAAAGGATACTATAAGAAGGATTACAGAATAATAGGCTTTTGGAAAACAATCGCATTACTAAAGAAAAATCAAAAATTTAAATACAGAGAGCAAGAAAAAAATCAAGATTTTGAGCTCGAAAGAATTACAATAAATCCAATAGAAAATGAAGTAATAGCGTACATTAACAAGAAAAGTATAATAGCTAAATATACTAAAGATTATATATTAGATATTATAGAGCCAAAGAGTACAAGCTGTTATGAGTATAAAAAAGTCAATGGAAAGAAATATCTTTTTATAGAATGGAAAGATGAATGTTATTATGTATTAGAAAAAATAGGAGGGATTAATTTTATGGAAGAAATGTTTGAAAATAAAGAAAAAATGTATAATATTTTAACAAAAGATGGAAGAGGACTAACTTTAGGAAAAGACATCATATTACCAGAAGATAAGAGAGGAAATGTAAACACATTAATTGTTGGGGGAAGTGGAGCAGGAAAATCATCAGCATATACAGTTACTAATACATTAAAAATGTTAGGTTCATATATTATTGTAGATCCATTAGGAGAAGTTTATGACAGAACTCATAAATATCTAACAAACAATGGATATAAAATAAAAGTACTAAATTATGAAAATAGAGACATAGAAAATAATGTTGATGAAGAAGACAAATATCAATATAATCCTTTAAGCCATATAAAAAATGATGCTGACATAGAAAATCTAGCTAATATCTTAGTGGGAGATGAAGATGATGAATTTTGGAATGATGCTTCTAAGAGTTTGATGAAGACAGTAATTTATTATGTTATAGAAAATGAGGATAAAAAAGATTTACTTACTTGTTTCAAATTATTAGGATTGCCAAAAGAGAGCTTATTTGCAAATTTTGATATATTTGAAGAAAATACAAAAGCATATAAATATTATACGATTTTAAAGACATTTCCTGAAAAAACATATCAAAGTATAGTTTCTACTGCAATATTAAAACTGTCTTTTGTAATAAATGGAATAAAAGAAGATAGTGAAATTGTTGACGAATTTGAGTTTGAAGAATTAAAGGATGGAAAAACAGCTATATTTCTAATGCAAAATGGAAACCGTAATGAAGATGCGAAATTCAATAATATTTTTATAAGCCAATTTTTAGCAACATATAAAATTGGAAATATTGGACAAGAACACATATATATAATGTTAGATGAAGTAGAAAGATTAGGAAAAATTTATGATTTGGCAAGAAATGTAGAATTAGCTAGATGTAGAAAATTATCAATAAGCTTAATGACAAATAATATAGAAAACATAAAAGATATATATGGAAAAGAATATTATAATATAATGAATTCAATAGATACACAAATGTTGTTGGGAACTAATATAAAATCAGATATTATATATTTTAGCGAGTTATTAGGTATAGATCCAGATTTTATAAAAGATGATTTAAAAAAAGATGAACTTCTAATATACGAAAAGGGCTTAAAACCAATACTTGCAAGAAAAGATTATTTCTTTGACAATGAAATGTGGAATAATATATAGAAAGAGGAAAAAATGAAGAATATACAAGCAGAAAATATAGATTTGGAAAATGTACTATTTCATTTTTCAGATGGAGATATAAAATCAATAGAGGAAAAAGGACTAGAAGCAAGGATAGGACATAATAGTGGAGGAGTTGAAACTCATAAAAAGGTATTTTTTTCACAGGGAATAAGTGAAATGTTGCAATTAGTGTATGATTTAACAAGAGTATCAAAAGATGCCATAGACAATGAAAAAAAGCCTGTCGAACAAAAAAATAAAGTATTACATAATTGGTTGGGAAAATATTCAGAATATAAAGATGATTCGGAGCAAGATGCATGGAAAAATGCATATAGCATAACATATCAAATATTAAAACATGCAAATTATTATAGTTTAGATTTGAATGGAACAACTACAAGAGAATTTGAAAATATGAGCAAAGAAGAACAAGAAAAAATAGATTATCTAATTGATGATATAGATGATGAAACTGGTAAAGTAATGGAAAAACATAATATGCACACTAGATTTGATAGAGGAGTATCACCAGATAAGATTAGTAGATTATGCTATAAAGATAAAGATGATGCACTAGCTGTTGTAGAATATGTTTATCAAAATTTTTTGAATAAAGTTGGAAAAGAAAATGTAGAGAATCAACCTGAAATGTATTATATGAGAGGATTGGAAAAATTTTTCGAATATGTATCAGATTTGGAAAAAAGCTCTTTTGATAAAAAAGAAGCATCATTAGATGTGATAGATGCAAAAGATTTATCAGAGGATGAGTTGAAGAAGATTTGTTTCCATTTTACAAACAAAAATAATGAGAATAGTATAGCTAGCAAAGGGATGTTACCTCAAAATGAAAATGATTTAAAAGTAGGCTATAATAAACCTAAACAAGTATATTTTTCTAAGGGACAGGAAGCAATGTTATCTTTAATGAATAGATTTTTAAATTTATTAGTAGATAAATCGCCTGTATTAAATAATGTATTAATAAAGCCTCAATATATGAGTGAAAGCAGAAGGAGCCAAGATAGTCCACTAACTAAAACAGAAGTATTCGACTACATGGAGAAATTTTTAAAAGATAGTATGTATCTTTCTTTAGACTTATTGGAAGGTAAAGATTATGATCCAGAAGCTATTAATCTAGAAAGTAAGAGAAAACATAAAGTAACACCACGAAATATGAATACGTATCCTAATAAATCAATATTACCAGATAAAATACAAAAAATAAGTGTGAATGGAAAAACAGATGCATTGAGTGTCCTAACATACATGTATGATAAGTACTTAGAAAAAGAAAATAAAGGAATAGATACTTATGGAATAGAAGAGGAACAGCTTGTTGGAGAATTTGTGGAATTTACGAGAGAAAAAGATAAATTGGCTTTTCAGAAAAAAATAGGAAAACTTGCATTAGATACTGATATTAACCCAAAAAAAGAAGCTGGTAGAAGAGTGCAAAATGATATGAAAACACAGAATAAGAATATAACAAAGTAAGATAAGTGGAGGAAGCAAAAAGATGGAAGATAAATATCCAAAAGCATATAAACAAGTAATAGAAATATTGAAGTATGTACCTCAAGAGAGTGTTGATAAAATTCCCAAAGAAATGATTAAAACGTTTAAAATTAATATGGATGACAAATATGATTTTAAGATTGATATTAGTAAAAGTTTTGAAGAACAAGATATTTTTGAAGAAACCAAAGCAATTTTGGCAAATATATTTCGTGATTATTGGGCAACTCCTGAACAAAAAGAACGAATATTAGAGAAAGAAAGAAATGATAGAGAAATTGAGGAAAATATAAAAAGGGAAAAATATAACCCAGACAATTTATTTAAAAAGAAACAAAAGGTAATTCAACAGAATGAAGAGATTCAAAGTAATTTGCCAGTAGAAATCAAAAAAGAAAATTCTATGAAAAGATTATTAATTTTTTGAAAAAGATATTTCATATCATAACATAATGCCTTTCTTTTGTGGTTCAACAGTTCATACAAAAACATTACAACATTATTATGCAAACAACTCAATAGAATTGACAATAAGTTAGATGTATGGTATTATGTAACATATTTAAACTCAAAATTATTAATTTTAATACAAATTCTAATATATTGCTCAAGCTGAAAGGAGGGATATTATGAATTTAGATTTATTCAAAAATATAGCAGAACAAATAAAAAAAGATAATAACGTAAAAGAATTTATGCAAGATTTATCAAATAGTTTAGAAAACCCAAATCAATCCCAAGAGTTGCAAGAAAATAGGAAAGAAGGACATTTATATTTAGTAACAGAAGATAGAAATGGTGAGGTGTATTTGTGGGATTTTACAGATAAACCTAAACATGAATTTAAAGAGGTAATAACCTCAGATGAATTATTAAAAGTCGCTAAAGAAGGTGCAATGCTTCAATATAAAAATGGAAAATATGAATTATATTCAGAAAATGGGTATGATATGCTAGAAGAAGAATAAAAATAATAGTAAAGGAAGGAGAAAAATATTGAAAAAAATAATTGATATAAAAACAATAAATAATGTGGTAAATAAATATAAACGAGTATTAATAAATAAGGGAAATAAACCACTAGAAAGAAAAAAATATATATTAAAAATATTAAAAGAATCAGAAATAGAAATTGAAAAAGGAGAAGGAATTAAATCTGATATTGCATTCGAGGAGTTGAGGCATAAGTTTGGCTACTAAAAATTATGAGTGGATTGAAAAGAACATATAGAAGAATTATTATAAAAAATTATATTATATTGTATACTATAGACGTGGAAGAAATTATTTTGAAAATAATTCTTTATAATATAGAAAGGATAAAAATGAGTAAAAGAAGAAACAAAAGAAATAATTTAAGTGAATTAGTAATACTATTATGCATGATAATAGTAACAGGAATTGCAGGATATTTTGGAATAGTAAAAGCAGATTCAAGCGAGGCTAACTCAGCTAATACTATAAATACATCGAATTTAACAGCAATAGACTTAGAAAATATTCCAGAATATGATCAAAAACCATACATAGAAATAAATAATAATATTCCATCATTTACTGAAGATGAGCATACAACAAAAGCATTTGAAACATATAGTGAGTTAGATTCATTAGGAAGATGTGGAGTAGCATATGCTAATATATGTAAAGAAATTATGCCAGCAAATGATGAAACAAGAGGTGCAATTTCAAGTGTAAAACCTACTGGATGGCAAACAGCAAAATATCCAGGAACAGTTGAAGGAAATTATCTTTATAATAGGTGTCATTTAATAGGATATCAATTAGCAGGAGAAAACGCAAATGAAAAAAATCTAATTACAGGAACTCGATACATGAATGTAGAAGGGATGTTACCATTTGAGAATGAAGTTAGTACATATATAAAAAAGAATGCTAAAAATCATGTTTTATATAGAGTTACACCAATTTTTAAAGAACAAAATTTAGTGGCAAATGGAGTACAAATGGAGGCTTATTCTGTGGAAGATAATGGGCAAGGAGTATGTTTTAATATATATGTTTATAATGTACAACCTGAAATTGAAATTAATTATACAACAGGTGCAAGCTATTTAAAACAGTAGTGACAAATGAATAGATTCAAAAGCTAAGTGAAATTGACATAACATGTAAAATGTGCTAAAATATAGATAATATGAGCTATGTGCTTATATTTTATATAGAGTAACCTCATTTTTCGTCTTATGGCGTTCATAATAAATAAAAAATTTTTGGAGGAAATGTATATGTTAATAGCTATCTATATGTTTTGCGTTACTGTAGTCATCCCTAAATGCCTGGTATATCTGGCAGTCTTATTTGAATCAGCAATGATTTGGTTCATAATGGGAGCTGGAATGCTTATGCTACTGAGTGCTGTTGGGGTAAGAATCTCGAACAACATGGGCTCGACAATTGTTGTAGGCATAATTATGGCGATAGGTTTTATCGTGAGAACTCTGGTTCAGGCCCTGGGGTGGATTCTTAGAAACATGATAATAATAGCAATGCCAACGGTTTTTCGCTCTAGCCGGCGAGCTTTCTTACGAAGCGGTATGAATGGCATATTGGCAAACATATTGGCAATTGTAGTAATGATTGCATTTTTAGCGGTAATCATATAAAGGAGGCGAATAACATAAAAGTCCATCAGCATTGCTGGTGGATTTTTTGCATAGACAAAAGAAGTAATATAAATGTAATGCTTTTGTAATACAAATGTAATATAAATGTATTGAAAAGCTAAAATAAATCAAGTATAATAGTTGAAGAAAACGAAGGAGGAAATAAAATGAAAAAAATTTTTATGGTATCAATGGTACTAATAGTAATGGTGATAGGATTAATGTTTGGAAATAATGTATATGCAGCAACTTCAGGACCTAAAATGGCGGAAGCTAGGGTAGATGTTACATCAAATAAAGAAATTTTACAGGTCGGAGAGACATTTGAAGTTTCATTAGTTCTTTCAGAATTGGTATATGCAGAAAATGGACAAGTAACAAGCTATGTAGATAATATTGCAAAAGTAGAAGGATATATTACATATAACAAAGAATGTCTAGAACTTATTAATAGTACATTATCAGCAGGTGGTGCATCAGATAGTAAATTCACAGTAACAGGTATAAGCAAGAAAAAAGGAGACGTTTTAGCAACATTTACATTTAAAGTAAGAAACAGTATTCCAGAAACAGAGACAAGTACACAAGCTATTTCATTTAAGCATATTATAGTAGCTGATTCAACAGGGGATTCTACTGAGGTTAAGTTAGAAAATAAAGATTATGCAAGAATTGAAATTCTTCCAACAGTAACAGATATTATAATTACACCAAGAGAAGCAACAATTGAAGTTGGAGAAAAAGCAACACTTACAGCAGAAGTAAAACCTGATGAAGTTGCAAATAAAAATGTAAAATGGATTTCAAGTAATGATAGTATTGCAACAGTAGAAAATGGAATTGTAACAGGAATAAAAG
>MNRR01000038.1:55878-57042 GCA_001916055.1 Clostridium sp. 28_12 | reverse complement strand
TATCACTTTTAATGATTTCAAGTCAGCATTACCAGTCATATCTCTTGTTATTTCATAGTTCCATTCACTTGTATTCTTTTTGTCTTCACTAGTAACTTCTACTTTTATATTATTTTTTCCACCAGATAATGCATATACTCCATCACCTTTTGTAGTTTGGAAATAATGTGCTTTATCTACAACCATAGTAATTTCTCTAATTGTATATGGTACAGTTACTTCATAATTATGAATATCTTTATTAAATGTATAGTTACATGCTCCTTCATATTCTTCACAATATGTTTTTATTAAACCGTTTATCTCAATACTATTTGGAATTGGATTTGTATCTAATTCACGATGTACTACAAGTGTATATGTTTTAGTGCTTCCATTTTCAGCAGTTACAACTAAATTTATTTTAGTTTCTCCACCTTCTATAACATAATCACCATTACCTATTACACTTGCTTTACCATCTGCTGGTACACCTTCAACATTTATCTCTACCTCATCTGATGCAAGGTCTAGATAATATGTATCTTTGTTATAATCCCATTCTGATGGAGTTAATGTTCCTTTATTAACTATAATTCCATCTAAATAGTTATTTTCGCTCTCTTGATATGGTATTGATATTTTTACCATACCGTTTCCAGGATGACCTGTTTCTTCTTTGTCTCCACTTGGCGCAATAAAGTCATTACTACCGCTTAATGTCTCAGCATTTGTTAAGTAATAAGTACTATCTAAAAGCCAATCAGAGTTTCCTTCTATTACTGATGCAGTATCTTTTGTGTATACGAATCCAGATCCTCCACCACCTCCGTTTGACCAACCAGAAGTAGATCCAGATCCTCCTCCGTACCATCCACCACCACCAGCACCACCATAGTAGCTTCCGCCAGTGAATGAGGAAGATGCTCCTACACCAAATTTACCTACTGAACCTAGTACTTTTCCATATATTCCGTAAGAACCTCCTTCAGTTTGAGTTCCTCCTCCTGCTTGTGTTCCACATGAACCACTAGAAGCTGAACCTCCACCTTTAAGTCCTCCTCCTACAGCACCAGATGCACAGCCATCAGATCCATGGCCGCCGCCTCCACCTGCGACAAGGATTCTACTATATAATGAGTCAGTTCCTACACGGATATCAGAGGCTCCTCCACCTTTTCCAAC
>MNRR01000038.1:53674-55855 GCA_001916055.1 Clostridium sp. 28_12 | reverse complement strand
TATAAACATAAAGTATTGTTCCTTTTTCTAAATATGCTGTACCATATGAGTAACCTCCACGGCCACCGTTATTACCACCTTGTGCACCCCATGCTTGTAAGAAATATTCATGATCATAAGGTATAACAACTGTTTGATAACTTCCTGTATAAGATACATCTTTTTCATAACCACTTACTGTAATTCTTTTAATATTAATAGTATAAACTGTACTTGATACATGTGGTTCTGTTACTGTTATTGTAATTGCATATTCATCATCTTGTATATATCCATCGCCTAAGACATTTGATTTTGCTTCAATATCATATAGTTCTGTAGTTGCATGTACTGCGGCAATATGACTCTCAAGATTAATGTTCATAGTTGTCTCATCGATTGGTACATCATATTCAAGTTTTGTACCTCCATCACTAGTTAATGTTAATTTCTTCATTTTACTAGAGTGTGGAAGAGTAATATTTAATGTATAAATTTTTGTACTTGTTCCTGTTTCATTTGTTACTGAAATAGGTATAGTATATTTATTGTTTTTATTTGATATATGACCTAAATTTGTAATTATTTGATCACTTGATCCTTTATCTACAGTTAAGTCATATTCATCAATATAATATGGAAGAGTTAAGTTATATTCGTATGTATTTTTATTAAATGTTGTATTCCCGAATTCTGATACAGATTTACCATCCAAATAAATATTATTTAAATAATCTATATTATTTGCTTCACGATGTATATGATATGTGAATATATCAACAACACCATTTACATATGTTATAGCAACTTCAAAATCGTTGTCTCCAACATGTATTTCTCTTGTTCCATCACCTGTAACATTAATAATTGAGTCACTATCTGTTACTGTAAATGTAACAAGTGATGAATCATTACTATCTAATGTTCCTGTATAATCTTTTATTTCGTAATCAAATTCTTTATCTACTTTTACGTTATCACTTACTTTTATTTGATAATCATAAGATAGTGCAAATGATATTTTTACATATCCATCACCAGAATGTCCTGTTTCAGTTTCTCCTTTTGGGGTTGGCATTTCACTATTTCCAGATACTGTTTTTGCCTCTGTCAAGTAAACATTTGATCCTGGTAAATAGTCTTCTGGTACTACTGTTTTATTACTTTCAGTCCAAACAAATCCTGAACCTCCAGCTCCTGAACGGTCATCATCGCCTCCACCGTCAACGCCAGAACCGCCGCCACCATACCAGCCGCCGCCTCCAGCGCCACCAAAGCCACTATTAGCGTATACACCGTTACCACCTTGACCAAATGATCCAGATATGTTACCAGTTCCTGCTTGTGTTTGTGTTCCACCAGTTCCTAAAGTACCATAACTTCCGACACCATTTCCACCAGTTAGACCACCACCGTAGCCACCGGCATTTGATGATGAACCAACAGATCCTCCACCACCAGCAACTAAAATACGATTATTAAGTGCATAGCCTCCAGATCTAATATCTGATGCACCACCACCATAGATATTTGCTCCTGGTAATAATCCTCCACCATTATATCCTTTGTGATTATTACCATCACCACCAACATAAACATAAAGTATTTGTCCTCTATTTAGGAAGATTTGTCCAGTAGAATAACCACCTTTACCTCCATTGTTATTTCCTCTATGTCCACCTTGTGAACCCCATGCTTCTAGTGTATAAATTCCTGTTGTTGGTGCAATAAATTTTTGCCATGAACCTGTATATTTGTATCCATAATTACCATCATCTAATAAATAATCACTTTGTTTATGGAATGTAAATGTATATGTTACTGTAAGTCCTGTTATATCATTCATAACATCAACTGCATATACATATTTTTTTTCACCGTCTTTAAAATAGTATGCGCCTTTTTGACTTTCTACTTTTGAATATCCTTCATTTAGTATAAAACTTACATTTATGTAATCAACACTGTCTAGTACTGATAAATCATAATCATAAACTGAATAATCAAAGTCAACTGGAATATCACCATCATTTATTGTTACACTTGATACACCATTTATTAATTTTGGTGTGATTCTAACAAATCCATCACCTGTGTGACCTGTTTCATTTGCGCCTGTTGGTGATTTAAATGTTTGATTACCGCTATAAAGTAGACCATTTGATAAATAACTTTTATCTGTTACTAAATATCCTGATGGTA
>MNRR01000038.1:0-53592 GCA_001916055.1 Clostridium sp. 28_12 | reverse complement strand
CCGCCGCCACCATACCAGCCGCCGCCTCCAGCACCGCCGTAACCGCCATTTGCTCCATAACTGTTACCACCTTGGCCAAATGACCCTGCATTCTGTCCTGTACCACCACTTGTTTGTGTTCCACCTGTTCCAACAGCACCATAGCCACCTATAGCATTTTCACCAGTTAGACCACCACCGGCACCACCGGCATTTCCTGGAGCACCAACAGATCCTCCACCACCGGCAACTATTACACGGTTGTATAAAGAATCTCCACCATAACGAATGTCAGACGCACCTCCACCATAGCCTAAACTTGTTTGAATCCAAACACCACCAGAACCATAGTATCCTGATACTTGTCCACCACCATTATAGCCTTTACCTGTTCCATTTATGTTTGTTGTATTACCACTTCCACCAACATGTACATATAAAACTTCACCTTTTGATAAGTACATTTCGGCATATGAGTAACCACCTTTACCACCGTTTTTAGCACCACGGTCACTTCCTTGAGCTCCCCATGTTTCTAATGAATATATACCAGATAATTCTGTTGACTTAATTATTACTGATCCTCCATACATGGGACAAGTTGCTTATTCAGAATATATGCAATTATATGAATCATTTTTAAATACTAAAATTGATTATTTAAACGAGATTGTTATCAGTAATGCTCCAGAAAGAAATAAAAATGAAGTAACATATTGGAAAATGCTTTCAGAAGGATTTCAAAATATAAATAGAGTAATGAAAAGAATGGGGTATGTTTCAAAAGATGCGAATAATTTAGTTATAGTATATAAAGCTAGAGAATTAAATCCGGAATTTCCCGGAATATTAGATTTTGCATGTTGGGAGATTGGAAAGAAGTTTTGCAAGAGTAGAGAACCTAACTGTAATGGATGTAAAATGAGAGGTGAATGCCAAAAAATTATATAAAATCAAATAAAATGGAGGAACATATGGCTGAACTTTGGGATATATATGATGAAAATCGAAGAAAAACTGGAAAAATAGCAGAAAGGGACGTATATAAATTCAAAAAAGGAGAATATCATATAGTTGTAACAGGAATAATTTTCAACACAAAGCGCGAAATACTAATAAGTAAAAGAGCAAGGTGGAAAAAGTATGGAGGCTTGTGGGAATGTAATAGTGGTTCAATATTAGCAGGAGAGACAAGCTTAGAGGGAATTATAAGAGAATTAAAAGAAGAACTTGGCATAGAATTTTCGGAAAAAGATGCTATTTATCTAAAAGAAGCAAAAAGAGATAAAAAAGTACCGGATTTTAAGGACTTATGGATATTCGAAAGAAACATACCAATAGAAAAAATAACATTTCCAGATGGAGAAGCAACAGAAGCCAAATGGGTTACGATTGAGCAATTTATGAACATGTATGATAATAATGAAATTGTTCCAACAATAGACTTTGGAGAAGAAGAGTATAAAATGGCAGTTGAAATCTTGAAAAAGAAAAAAATTGAAAAATATTATAGCAATACAGAATTAGATATTCCCAAAAAGAACGTAAAATACTTTATAGAAAATATAAGAACATATCCTGGAAAAGCAATTGATATAGGATGTGGAGCGGGGAATGAAACTGTTTATTTAATAAAAAATGGCTGGAATGTTATTTCAATTGATAAAGAAAATGTAGAAGAAAGAATTTCGAAAAGACTAAATACAGAAGAATTAAATAGATTTAAATTTCAAAAACAAAATTTTGAAGACATGGTATTAGAGAAAGCAGACTTAATTGTAGCAAACTATAGCTTGCCATTTTGTGATAGTCGACAAATAGAAAAAGTATGGAAAAAAATTATAGATAATATTAGACCAAATGGATATTTTGTAGGAAACTTTTTTGGAATAAATGACTCTTGGAATATAGAAAAATCAAAGATTACATTTCTTACAAAAAGTCAAGTTGAAAATTTATTTGAAAAATTTAATATTATAAAATTGAATGAAGTAGAAAAAGATGGAATAACAGGGCTTGGAAAGATGAAACATTGGCATATTTTTAATGTTATTGCAAGAATAAAAAAATAACTCAAAACAGGTTGGAATTATTCACATAGAGTGGTATAATTGTGGAAAACAGTAAAGAAAAATTCAGAAAAAAAGAATTAGGAGCAGAGGATGAGCATAGTAAAACCACAAAAAATATTATTTAAAGAATTAAGAAAAATAAACAATTTGGTAGAAGAATTTAAAGAGACTGATGAAATAATTAATAAATATAACAATTCGAAAGGCAATAATAAATAATGCAGAAATTACGGATAGCAATTTTGATAAAAATACTTTTATAGATGTAAAATTTAATAATTGCAATTTTTCAAATACAGCTTTTAATAACTGCAGTTTTATAAGATGTGAATTTAACAATTGTAAATTAACAGGATGCAATTTTATAGAAAATGGACTAAGTGATGTAAGTTTTTTGACTTGCAATATGGTTTACGTCAATTTTGCAATGGCTAGTATAAAAAATGTATTATTCAAAGATACTATTTTAAGGAATAGCAACTTTCAGGAAAACGCGATAAAAAATCTTGTGTTTAAAGAAGCAGATTTAACGCAAACACAATTCTTTAAAACCAAATTAAGCAATATAGACTTATCAGATAGCACAATTGATGGAATAGCAATATCAACTGAAGATATAAAAGGAGCTATTATAAACGAATTCCAGGCAATAGATTTAATAGGATTGCTGGAAGTAAAAATAGCCAAAAGATAAAAGAGAGGAATGATATAAAAAATGTGTACAGCGGTAACATATAAAACAAAGGACTTCTACTTTGGTAGAACACTAGACTATGAATTTTCATATAAGGAAGAAGTAACAATAACACCAAGAAATTATCCATTTTATTTTAAAGAAAAAGAAGAAATAGCAGAACATTATGCCATAATTGGAATGGCATATATTTCAGAAAATTACCCATTATATTATGACGCTATAAATGAAAAAGGGCTAGGGATGGCTGGACTAAACTTTGTAGGAAATGCACATTACAATGATAGTGTTGCTGGCAAGGAAAATATAGCACAATATGAATTTATTCCATGGATTTTGAGCCAATGTGAAACAACACAGCAAGCAAAAGAATTAATTCAAAAAATAAATTTGACAAATAAACCATTTAGTGCTCAGTTGCCATTAGCACAATTGCATTGGATTATAGCAGATAAAGAAGAAGCTATAACAGTAGAAGCAGTGCAAGACGGAATTAAAATTTATGATAATCCAGTAGGAGTTTTAACAAACAATCCAACATTTGATAAGCAAATGTTTGCACTAAATAATTATATGAGTTTGTCCGTAAAATCACCAACCAATAATTTTGCCTCAAAATTAAACTTAAATCAATATAGTAGAGGAATGGGGGCTATTGGACTTCCAGGGGACTTGTCATCACAATCTAGATTTGTACGAGTATCATTTGTAAAAATGAATTCAATTTCAGAAGAGATTGAAAACAAAAGTGTTAGTCAATTTTTCCATATAATGAATTCCGTTGACCAACAAAGAGGATGTTGCGAATTGGATGACGGAAAATACGAAATAACAATTTATACTTCATGTTGCAATGCAACAAAAGGAATATATTATTATACCACATATGATAACCATCAAATTAGCGCAGTAGACATGCATAAAGAAAATTTGGATGGAAAAGAATTAATTCGTTATTCATTAATAAAAAATGAACAAATAAATTTTCAAAATTGAAAGGAGAAAAAAGATGGATTTAACAATTGATGTAGAGGACTACAAGTTAAATGTTAGGGCAGCAGTTGTTATAACACACAAAGGAAAAATTTTAGTACACAAGAATTTGAATTCTGACCACTATGCGTTAATCGGAGGAAGAGTTGAAATTGGTGAGGATTCAGAAACAACAGTAAAAAGAGAACTACTAGAAGAGATAGGTAAAGAAATAGAAGTTACAGGATATATTGCAACAGTAGAGAATTTTTTCGAAATGAAAGGGTCAAAATATCATGAAATTTTATTTATTCATAAGGGCGAATTTAAAGATGATGAAGATAAAAAAATAGAATATCCATTAAAAAATCTTGAGGGGAAAGAACATCTAAGATATGAATGGATTGAGCTAGATAAACTTGAAAATTATAGGCTATTACCAGAATGCATGAAAGATGTGCTTAGTGAAAAGACTTTTCCAGTACATAAAATATTTGTTGACAAAAATGGAAAAGAAGTAAAATAAAATGTGCCAAAAGTTGTCTGAATCTAAAAATAAAGAACTTGTAAATATTACAAGTTCTTTTAAATATTTGGTTGCGGGGGGAGGACTCGAACCTCCGACCTTTGGGTTATGAGCCCAACGAGCTGCCAACTGCTCCACCCCGCGATGTGTCAGTACTTATATATTATATCCAGTTTTTGTATGAATGTCAATAGATTTTTGAAAAAATTTATCATATATTTTCGACAAATTATAATGTAAACTGAGCAGTATTTTTAAATTTTCTTTTCTAATTCTGTATTTAATTTTTCAAAAAGAACAATATATTTTTCTTTAATGTCTTTATATATTTTTCTGGATGTTCCTTCATCATATAAATGAGATAAGCTATTTCTAGAAAGCATCATATTTATCCAAGTATCTCCATCTTCAATAATTCCGCTTTGAAAAGCCATTTTTAAAACTTCTCTTGGACTACCTGTTGAATCTATAATACCATTGTATTCCATAAAATCCTTCATGGTTTTCCATGCTAGCTCGAATGTAAATTCGAACCTATGTAAAGTTCCATCTATTGCTAGTTCTGTTTCTTTTTCGCATAAAGCTTCTTTTAATCGCTCAGTTGCTTTTGCTAAATCTTGTTTTCTTTCTTCAAATCTTTTCATTAAAATTCAACTCCATCTCTATTTATTGATTCTAGTAGTTTTGAGTTAGTAATCTCGTCTATAAATACTAAATCTATTTTATAAATTATATCTAATAAATCCATTTCATTCATTATTTTATATTTTTCTGCACTTGTAAGATTTCCAACAATTGCAATATCAATATCAGATGTCTTTTTGTAATTGCCTCTTGCTCTAGAACCAAATAATAAAAAATGGTATTTAGTATTATTACTAATTACTTTTTTTATTTTATCATATGTTTCTTCGGATAAACCATATTTCATAAATTATTCCTCTTTCTTAATATAGGTATATTTTACTATATAAATTGGAAGAAAGCAATGAATTTATAAAAATTATTTGGTTAGAAGTTGTAGAGTTATACTAGGATATTGTAAAATTGTTTTTAAACTATTTATCCTAGGTATTAAGTCAAGTGGATAGAGGAAAGTTGAATTTTGAATTATACTAAAACATGGATTGCCTACACAATCCATATTTTACAATGTCAAGATAAGTATTTTTTATTCTAAAATTTTCAGTAATATAAATTTATAATACAAAAATCAACGCTTTTTTATAATTAAAGCTAAATCTTCTAGAGCCTCTAAAGCAAATATAATATCGTTTTCACTATACTGTTTAAGCAATTTTTTAGTTTTGTCTATACAGCTATCATCAAGACCAAATAAAAGGTAATCTGCGGAATGACCGCTAACTTCGCGAAGTTTTCGCAAACTATAATAAACAAGATTTCCTTTTCCTTCTTCAACGAAACCTAAAAATTGACTAGAGGTACCAATCGCATTTGCAAGTTGAGTTTTATTCATTTTTAATTCTTGTTCTCTAATTTTTTTGATTCGTTGACCACGTTCATATTGTTCTTTTTTCTCTTCTTCAATTGCTTGATTCATTCTTCTTCTCCCCATAATAAAACTCCTCCTTTTCTGTTTATATTATTATTTTATAGTATAAATAGAACAAAATGTTAGTAAATAAAAATAGTAATTTATAGTGAAAAATGGTTAATGATATGAAATATATAGAAATAATAAATTGATTTTAATAAGCGATATTAAAAAATGATAATTAAATATTGCTTATTTTTTGTGTGATTTTTAGTTAAAATTTGTCGAATTTTATCAGTTATTTCTATCATCAAAATTCTCTTGTATCAAGGCTTTCAATGATATTTTTAATGTGCAAGGTGGAACGAACACAAAAGAGAAAAAGGTGGTGGAATATATGAGCTGGTGGGAAGAATTAGCAGATTGGATAAAAAAATGGTTACCATAGTAAGATAATCTAAAATAAAAAAGAAAGAATGAAAATGATTTTATTCTTTCTTTTTTTGTGTTTAGATATTGAATGAATTAAGCTTTTCTTGTATAATTTTGACGAGTAGGTGAGCGATTTGATATTAGATATGTTAAACACAGAAAAAAGTATAGTTATAACAAAAACATTGATAATGAGTATATTTGTATATTATACAAATCTTAAAATAACTAATAAAAAAATAAATATTAATAGCTTTTTAATGATAATAATTACAGGGATAGCATGTGGATTAATAAGATGTTATATAAATTATATAACAGGAATCATAAGTCTATTAATAGTGAATAGTATTATCTTTTTAAAAGAAAACATAGGAAAAAGCGCGCTCACAACAATAATTTCAATAGGAATAAATTATGCTGTTGATTTATTTGCAGTTGTACTTGGATTTTGGTACAATAAAATATTTAATATGAATGATGACTTTATTAGACTAATAGTGATGACAATAACACATGTGATTCTTTTAGCTAGTATTTTCAAAATAAAAAAATTCAAATACGGAATATTATTTTTACAGAAAACAAACAATAATGAATTTGTTGATCTAGTTATATTAAATATAAGTGTAATAATATTGTTTTCCGTAATTGTTATATCAAACTCTAGCTTAAGAATAGTAAATATTTTAGTAAGTTTAGAAATAATAATCTATGCAATCCTAATGTTCATCACAATCAAAAAATCATTACAACTATATTACAAGCAAAAGTTACTAGTACAAGAGCTAGAAGAAACAAAGGAAGAATTAGAAAAGAAAAAAGAAGAAGTAAAAGAATTAGAAGCAGAAAACATGAAATTCAGCCAAAGAAGTCATACATTAATACATAAACAAAAATCACTAGAATATAAAATAGAACAAATGATAACAAAAACAGAAATAAGCAAAGAAGAAGCCGCAGAAATAAAAGATAAGATAGATAAAATGAAAGAAGAAATATATAAAGAAAAAGAAAGCATCGAATTAGACAAAACAGGAATAGTAGAGATAGATGACATGTTAAGATACATGCAATCAGAATGCAACAAAAATAAAATAGAATTTATACTTAAGCTAAATGGAAGAATACAACCCATGATAAACAATTTAATAGACAAAGACGATTTAGAAACACTGCTTGCTGACCATATCAGAAATGCAATAATAGCAGTAGAACACAGTGAAAATATAAACAGAAGTATTATGGTAAAACTTGGAAAAACTGATGGAGAGTATGGATTAAGCATATATGATTCTGGTATAGAATTCAAAATAGAAACATTAAAGAACTTAGGAAAAACACCAAGTACAACACATGCAGAAGAGGGTGGAACAGGAATGGGATTTATGAACACATTTGAAACACTAAAAAAATATAAAGCAAGCTTGAAAATAGAAGAAATAGGAAAGCCAAGTAAAGACAATTATACAAAAGTAATTAGCATAAAATTTGACAATCAGAATGATTATAATATAAAATCGTATCGTCAGGAAGAAATAAGAAAGGAAAGTGAGCAAATATGGGAGAAATGTGGGATATATATGATTCGAACAGAAACAAAACAGGAAGACTAGCAGAAAGAGAAAATTATAAATTTCAAAAAGGAGAGTTTCATTTAATAACTGTTGCAGTAATAATGAATCCAAAAAAGCAAATATTATTAGCAAAGAGAGCAGAAAACAAGAAAAGAGCTCCATTAAAATGGGAATTATCAGGTGGAGGAGTTCGAGCAGGAGAAACTAGTTTACAAGCAATTTTAAGAGAATTGGCAGAAGAAATTGGACTAAAATTTTCAGAAGATGAAGCAATATTTTTGAAAGAAACTAAAAAAAATGAAGAAAACAATTCAGGAGCATTTAAGGACTTTTGGTTATTTAAAACAGATGTAAAAGCAGAAGAAATAACATTTCCTGATCAAGAAGCAACAGAAGCAAAATGGGTTACAATAAATGAATTATTAGAAATGTCAGAAAATGACGAGATTATTTCTGGACTAGATTTTATAGAAAAAGACTATGAATTAGCTTTAGAAAAAATAAAAAAATAATCTTATAAAAAACTTGACAAAATAGAATATAGAGAATAAATTATAAGTGTATCAAGTTGTTGAATTAACTTTTCTAAAATTAGGAAGGAGAAAAGAAATGGGACATCAAATTACACAAATAGCTCGAACAGAAAATGGTGGAAAATACAAAGTTTCAATTTCAATTCCATTTGAACTTGGCTGGATTGAACGGGTAAAGTTAAATATTACAACAAGAACCCAGAAAAATGTATATCCAATGCAGCACATCAAAAATGAAGGAGATATGGCATATTTCGAAACTACAATCGAACTACCAAGATATGCAGTATATCATTATTACTTTTCATTTGAAGCAAACAGTCGGTTTCAATATTACAAGAAAGAGAATACAAGTGGCGATAATAGTGTAACAAATGAAGAGTGTTGGAAATTATCAGTCAACTTTGATGTGCCTGAATGGGCCAAAGGTGCTATAATGTATCAAATCTTTGTGGATAGATATAAAAGAACACGAGGATTAGAAAAGAAGCCAATGAAAGGTAGAGACATTCATGAAAATTGGAATGAGCCACCTGTAGTTGGTCCAAATGAAAAAGGACAATGGTGTGTAGACTTTTATTGTGGAGATGTAAAAGGTATTACAGACACAATGAAATACATCAAAAAATTAGGAGTAGATATTATTTATCTTTGTCCTATTTCTGAAAGTCAATCTAATCACAGATATGATACATCAGACTACAGAAGTATAGATCCATATGCTGGAACTAGTGAGCTGGTAAAGGAAATGTGTGAAAAAGCACATAAATACGGAATGCAAGTCATTCTTGATGTAGTATTTGACCATACAGGTAATGATAGTGTTTATTACAATGAATATGGAAATTATGATAGTATTGGAGCATATCAAGTGGTTAAAATTCCAGAATATAAAGGAAAAGTGTCACCATATAGTGACTTCTATGATACAGATTGTCATTTTGGAAAACACGAATTTAAATTCTGGTGGAATTTCCATAATATGCCTAAATGTGATTGTAATTCTAAACATTGGAGAGAATTTATTTGCGGAGTTGGCGGAGTAATTGATTTTTATTTCTCATTAGGAGTTGATGGACTTAGACTTGATGTGGCAGATGACCTGAATGATGAGTTTGTGGAATATATTCATACTGCAGCAATCAGAAATAAGCCAGATGCTTTCATTATTGCAGAGATGTGGGAAAAAGATCCGATGGATAGAAGATATCTTAAAAATGCAAAAGGAATTCATTCTTTAATGAATTATAGATTAACAGATGCGGTGATGAGATATTATAAATATTGTGATGTTAATAAATTAAGTGGTACACTGAAATTTATTAGCACAGAATATCCTACAGGAACAATTTTAACGCTTATGAACTTTACATCAACACATGATATTTCAAGAGCTATTGAAATATTCGGATGCAATATTTTTAATGAGTATGCAGATTGGGCCTGGGATTTAATTAGAGGTAATGGTGACTGTGAATGGATTAAACAACACCAAATGACTTCTTATGAATACCACTGTGGTAAAATGGTACTCAAATCATATTGTTTTGCATTAACATTTTTGCAGGGGATTTTTTCAATCTTCTATGGGGATGAAGTAGGAGTTCGGGGAGTTGGCAATCTTGCAAACAGAGCTCCATATCCATGGGGACATAGAGATAAAGACCTGTTAAAGTATTTTAGAGGACTTGGAAAGATTCGTAAAGAAAACCAGTTCTTGAGAACAGCAGAACAAAAAATAGTAAAAATTGACCATGAACACTTTGTATTTGAACGGTATAATGAAAACGAAAGTATTATGGTAATTGTTAGTAGAACACATCACATTACTAAAGTAGATTTACCAGAAGAATATAGAGACGGAGATGTTGTTGCTAGACTTAAATCTTGTACAAAACAGGAATTAAGTCCATTTGGTGCAATTGCAATAAGAAAAACAAAATAATAGTGTTTCATTTCACAAGAGGTTCTTAGAAATAAGAACCTCTTTAAAAATTTCTACAAAAATATTGAAAAATAATGCATAAATGGTATAATTAAATGGATAATAAATTAGAGGAGATGTGATTGAACATGAAAATTTATTATGTAAGACATGGTCAAACAGATTGGAACCTAGCAAGAAAAATGCAAGGAGGAGAAACAGAAAAAGAGCTAAACTCAACAGGAATAGAACAAGCAAAACAAACCAAAAAAGAATTAGAAAATGCTAAATACGATATTGTAATATGTTCGCCAATGCATAGAGCAATACAAACAGCAGAAATAATAAATAAAGACAAAAACGTACAAATGATAACAGACGAAAGAATAAGAGAAAGAAAATTAGGAGAACTAGAAGGTCATGAAATAACAAATGAAATGGAAAAAAAAATTTGGAATTACGACTTAAACTATCAAATACCAAAAGGAGAAAACTTGCATGACTTTGAAAAAAGGATATTAGATTTTTTAAATGATATAAAGAAAAAATATGAAGGAAAAACAGTACTTATTGTAGCACACGGAGGAGTTGCAAAAGTATTAAAAGCACATTTATATGGAATGCCAGAAAGCAATAATTTATCAGAAATTGGAATGAAAAATTGTGAAATAATTGAAGCAGAACTATAATTGAATGGAGAAAAAAGTGAAAAATTACTATGAAATATTAGAGGTAGATAAAAAAGCATCACCTGAAATAATAGAAAAAGCATACAAAGTACTAGCTAAAAAATATCACCCAGATTTGCAAGAAGATGAAAATATAAAAAAAGCAGAAGAAATGATGAAAAGCATAAATGAGGCCTATTCGGTATTATCAGATGAGTTTAAAAGAAGAACATATGACGAACAAATACAAGAAAATATGGTGCCAGAAGCAGAATATATAAAAGTAGTAGAAGAAAATCAAGAATTAAGAAATAGATTGCAAAATATGAGAATTCAAAACTATACAAACGTCAAAACAAATGTAAGTGCAAATAATTATAAAGCAGAAGATAAAGGTACAATATCTAATATAGGAAGAATAATGTATGAAAATATAGCCAGAGAATATAATGCACATGCTCAAGAAATGGAAAATAAAAACTATAGAAGAAGAGAAAAACACGATTTTAAATATTATATGAAATTTACAGGATGTTTAGCAATTGTTATACTTTTTTTCATACTAATTTATCAAATTCCATTTATAAAGAGATTTTTTAATAGTATATATGAAGAAAATTTAGTAATACAAGCACTTGTTAATGTAATAAGAAAAACATTTTCAACCAAAATAATGTAATGAAAGGGAAAAGATATGAAAGCATTAATAACAGGAGCCTCTTCAGGAATAGGAAGAGATATTGCAAAAGAACTAAGTAAAAAAGGATATGATTTAGTTTTAGTGGCAAGAAATTTAGAAAAGTTAAATGAAGTAAAAGAAAAATTAGAAACAAATATAGAAACAGTAAGTATGGATATATCAAATCCAGAAAATTGCAAGCAACTTTATGAAAAATATAAAGATATAGATATACTTGTAAACAATGCAGGGTTTGGAGACTGCGGATATTTTGATAAAACAAATTTAGAGAAAGAACTACAAATGATAAATACAAACATTGTAGCATATCATGTTTTAACAAAACTATATTTAAAAGATATGAAAGCTAAAAATAGTGGAAAAATTCTAAATGTAGCATCAATTGCTGGATTTATGCCAGGACCACTAATGGCAACATATTATTCAACAAAAGCTTATGTAGTAAGACTTTCAGAAGCGATTAGAGAAGAATTAAAAAAAGAAAGTTCAAAAGTACAAATAAGCATCTTATGCCCAGGACCTGTAGATACAAATTTTAATAAAGTAGCAGATGTTCAATTTGCACTAAAAGGTTTAAGTAGTGAATATGTAGCAAAATATACAACAGATAAATTATTCAAAGGAAAATTTTATATTGTGCCTGGCTGGAAAATCAAACTAGCCAAATTCGGAGCAAAAATTGCTCCAAACGCACTTGTTGCAAAGATTTGTTATAATATGCAGAAGAGAAAAATATAGACAAGAAAAGCCTTTTTTATGAAGGGCTTTATTTTTTTAAATAAAAATGAACCAAAAAGAAAAAAGAATAGTCTTAATAATAGGAGGATGAAAATGTCAGATTTAGAAAAAGCCATGGCAGGAGACAAAGAGGCATTTAGTAGAATAATAATTCAAAACAAAGAATCTATGTATAAAACAGCAATAGTAATATTGAAAAATGAAGATGATGCATATGATGCTTTACAAGAAGCATTAATAAAAATGTACAGCAATATAAGTAAATTACAAAATAAAGAAATGTTCAAATATTGGAGCAAAAGAATAATCATAAATAGTTGTTATGACCTTATAAATAAAAACAAAAAAGTTGTAAATATAACAACGAAACTAACAGAAAACTATGATGAAACAGTAGAAGATAGCTATAATTGTGAAGACGAACTTGTAAAAATACTTGAAAATATCGAACCAGATTTAAGATTAACAGTAACATTATATTATTATGATGAATTGTCAATCAAAGAAATATCAAAAGTTTTAAACATTCCAGAAGGCACAGTAAAGTCAAGACTAGCAAGGGCAAGAGGAAAATTATATGATATATTAAAAGGAGGTGAAGAAAGTGGACAAAAGTGATGAAGAAAAAGATTTATACATAAAATCAAAAATTAAAGATGGACATATACCAGAAAAAATTGATAACTTATTTAATAATTCAATAAATTTAGAAAAAGAGAGGGGAATTAATATGAATATTAATGAAATAAATGAACCTCAAAAGATAAAACCAAAGAAACTTTGGGTAAAAAGAACTATAGCAACAGCTGCATGTGCAGTAATAGTACTTGGTGGTGGAAATATATATGCAACAACACAAGGATATGAAAACATATTTTTTATGATTAAACATTTAGTGACAAAAGATGAAACAGTACATAATGATAAATCAGATATATTATCAGACAGAGATATAACAATATCATATGAAACAATCAATCTAACAGAAAATATTGTAATGCAAGTTCAAAAGATACAAATAAATGGTAAAGAAGCTAAACTAATATTAGCGATAAAAGAAAAAGAAGCAGAAAATAGTGATGAAGTTGTTCCTTTAAAATATGAAGTATACAATTCTGAAAACAAAATATTGTGTTCACAACTTAGCTCAAAAGGAGACAATGAATCTACATATACAGAAGAATTGAATTTGAAAAATTATGACACATCTGAAGGTAAATTAGTATTAAAAATATTTAAAGCTAATGGCGATGAAATTACAACTTTAAGAATTGATGTTGAAAATAAAACAATTGAAGTTGAAGATGCAGAAGAAGCTCTTCAAAAAATTTCTGAAACAAAATTAAAGAAATTCTTGGAAGAAGTTACAGGAACTACATGCTTAGATATTTCAAATATAGAATATTGTGCAGGAATATATACAGCAACATTTACATATGCAAAACTTCCAAAAGACACATTTAAAATAGACATGAATAAAATTGATATTTACCAAAGTACTATAACATTTAAATTAGATAATACAGAATTTAAAGAAATAAAATTAAGTACAGGTGTTATAATATCCAAAGCAGAAACATCTGGTGATGAGAAGAATGAGACAGGAACAACAGATAAAAATAATAATAACAACAATAACACTTCAAATACAGGTTCAGATATTTTTGAAGAAATAAAAAATAAATTTGTAGGAAAATGGAATTATGCTTATATGACAGGAAATGAAGCATTACCTAAAATATCAGACATATATGGAGAAGATGTAAAAATTCAATTAACCTTGAATGCGGACGGAACATTTGAAGAATTGCAAAATGGTAAAACATATACGGGAACTGAAAAAGGAAAATATGAACAAGTAAGTGACTCAATGATAAAAATGACTTATACAGATAATTGTGTAGTATATGCAATGTATCAAACTAACATGTTTGGAGAAACAATATTAACACATATCTCAAAAAATAATCAGATGATGTACGAATGCTACTTACCAGAAAATGCAGAGGCAAATACAAATAGAACAACATATGTAGGGGAATGGTGGAGAACCTATAATGTAGACCATGACGAAGATAAAGAATTGAAACTTGTACTTGGACCAACAGGACTATATGAAAAAGTAGATACAAATAATAGAGTTTTAGAATCAGGAAGATATACAATGCAAAAAGACAATATGTTCAATAAAATTGTATTAAAAAACAACAATGGAGAAGAAGAATTACTATATTCAAATGGAACTGGTGTAAGAACATTACATTATAGCAAGGGAAGACAAGTTTATAAAAATGCAGAAGATATAAAATAGTGTGAAAAGGTTGGAAAATAATTATAATAATATAATTCTTTTCCAACCGGATTCTCACTTTGAGAAAAGAAGGAGATAAAAAATGGAAAAAAAGAAATTAAGTATAGGAACAGTAATTATATTATTAGTAATAGTTGCTGTAATAGCAGTAGGTGCAACTTATATGATTACAAAAACAGAAAAACAAAACACAAATTCTAATGGAGTAGAAAATAATTCTGAAAGTTTAGACACAGCCAAGACAGAAAATGAAAATAAAACAACAAATACAACTGCAGATATAAAATCAAATACGAATTCAAATACAAACACTACTAATAATATAGGTAGTAAATCAAAAACAGAAGAAAATAAATTTTCAGAAGATACAATAAAAAAATCAATACAATCATATTTAAATCTGGTAGGAAAAAGAGATGGTTCTCCTAGTGGAATGTTACAAGAACTAAAATTAATGAAAGAAGAACCAGATGGCAATCCAGACAATGACAACTATAAAAAAACAGACATTAAATGGTCAACATTTAAAAGCGCAATGATGAATTATATGACAGAAGAATGGTTTAATTCAAACGGAACACAAGGATTAAAAGAAGTTAATGGTATAGTATATTACTTTGATGGAGGAGCAACAGGAACTGAATATGAAGTAGAAAGCATTACAATAAAAGGTGATTATTCAGATACAGAATATATTGCTAAAGTAAACAATATAGCACTTGATGGTTCTAAAGAATCAGAAGATATTGAATTTGGTGTAACAAATCAAAACGGAAAATGTGTTATATCATATTGTGACTTATAATTAAAAAAATTCATACTTTAAATGGTATGAATTTTTTTAATACCAATATAATAAATGAGAGGAGGAAGCACAATGATAAAAATGAAAGAATTACCATATCCATTAAATGCATTAGAACCATATTACAATCAAGACACATTAGATATACATTATAATATTTTATATAAAGGGTATGTAGATAACACAAACAAAACTAAAGAAAAGCTAGAAGATGCAAGAAAAACAAATGATTTTACAAGTATAAAATGTTTAGAAAAAGATTTAAGCTTTTTTGGGTCAGGGGTAATCCTGCATGAATTATTTTTTGAAAACATGGGGCCAGCTGTTCCAACAAGTCCAGATAATAATCTAATGGAACAAATAATTAAAGACTTCGGAAGTTACGAAAAATTTAAAGAACAATTCACAGAAAGTAGCAAAGTTGTGGAAGCTTCTGGTTGGAATTTGTTAGTATGGGTACCTGATTTTTGCAAATTAGAAATTTTACAATGTGAAAAACATCAGAATTTAACTCTATGGGGATGTAAACCATTATTAGTTTTAGATATGTGGGAACACTCGTATTTTTTACAATATAAAACTAAAAGACCAGATTATATTAATGCATTTTGGGTTGGCGGATTAATATGTGCGTTGGTTCAAATTTTAATGGAAAAAACAAAGCTGTTGCCGGGAAGAATTATGGTATTACTGGTGTGTACCGGGGCAGTATTAGGAGCGATTCAGTTATATGAGCTGCAATGTCTAATAAGTATCCCATAAGCCGTATGATTGTGTTTGAATCTTCTCGCATTTCTGTACAAAGGTCAAAGATAATTTGAAGCAACCCAATAAACAGAACAAAAAGAAAAAGATGACATATCAGACGTATCATAGTAATTCCTCCTTAAGCTTAAAAAATATATACTATTATAGTATAACAATTTTGATGGAAAATTGCAAGTTGGTATTTAGTTAATTGTTTGTTATAAAAAACTTTAACATACCTATTGACAAAGACATATAATAATGGTAACATGAAAATATAAACACATGAGCAATTATTCATATGAAAACAAAAGAGCAAAAAGGAGGAAGTATGGAAGACGGAATAGTAGATATAGAAAAAGTAAAAAAAATAAAAAAGATAATGCCAAGTGATGACCTATTATTTGATATAGCAGAAGTATTTAAGGTATTTGGAGATACAACAAGAATGAAAATAATAAGTGCATTATTAGAAGCGGAATTATGTGTAGGAGATATAGCAGAAATCACAAATTCAACGCAATCAGCAATATCACATCAATTAAGAGTATTAAAACAGGCAAAATTAGTAAAATTCAGAAAAGAAGGAAAAATAGTATATTATTCACTAGATGATGAGCATGTTTCTGAAATGTATGAAATGGCCAAGAGACATATAGAAGAAGAATATGAAAGAAAATAATGCACGGAAAAAAAGCGATCTGAAATGTGTGAAATGTGCAAAATTGCACGGAAAAAAAGCGATCTGAAATGTGCAGAAAGGAAGGCAAAATATGAAGAGATATGAATTTATATTAAAAGATTTAGACTGTGCAGCATGTGCAAATGAAATACAGGAAAAATTAGCAAAAAATCCTGAATTGCACAATGTAAATGTTAATTTTGCAAAACTAAAATTAACATATGAAACAGACACAGTAAGTGTAGAAGAAGTTAGAAAAGCTGTAAAAGAGCAGGAGCCAGATGTTGAAATGATTTCAGCAGAAAAAATGAAAGAGATAGAAAATAAAAAAGAATCTAAAATGGGAGCTCAAATAGCAAGATTATTAATAGGAATTATAATAGCAGGAATTGGTTTATATGCAAAATTACCAGATACAATTAGTACAATATTTATAATTTTAGGATATGCAATTTTATTATACAGAACTGCAAAAAATGCATTCAAAATGTTATTTGCAAGTAAAAAAATAAACGAAAACTTTTTAATCACAGTTTCATGTGTTGGTGCTTACTTAGTTGGGGAACATATGGAAGGATTAATGGTAATTATTTTATATGAAATAGGAAAAATACTTGAAGAAAAATCAATTAGTAAAAGTAGAAAATCTATTAAAGATTTGATGGATATTAAACCAGAATATGCAAATTTAAAAACAGAAAATGATATCAAAAAAGTTTCACCAGAAGAAGTAAAAATAGGTGATACTATTTTAATAAAAGAAGGAGAGAAAGTTCCACTAGACGGAATTGTAAAAAAAGGAACAGCAGACTTGAATACAGCTTCTTTAACAGGAGAAAGTAAATTAACACAAGTCTCTGAAAGTGAAAATGTATTATCAGGAAGTATTGTAGTAGATGGAATGATAGAAGTAAAAGTTACAGAAGAATATAAAAACTCTACAGTAAGTAGAATTTTAGATTTAGTAGAAAATGCAACAGATAAAAAAGCAAAAACAGAAACATTTGTAAATAAAGCATCATCAATTTATACACCAATAGTAATAGGGTTAGCTGCTATTGTAGCAATATTTTTACCACTATTTACAGATATTCCATACACAGGAAACAATGGAAGCATTTACAGAGCATTAATATTTTTAGTAATTTCATGTCCATGTTCAATTGCAATATCAGTACCACTTAGCTATTTTTCAGGAATAGGAAAATCCTCAAAAGAAGGAATTCTTATTAAAGGAAGTGACTACATAGATGCAATAAAAGACATAAAAGAAATTGTGTTTGACAAAACAGGAACACTTACAAAAGGCGAATTTGAGATAACCAAAATAGATACATTTGAAAACTATACAGAACAAGAAGTGTTAAAATATGCAGCAATGGGAGAAAAATATTCAAATCATCCAATTGCAAAATCAATTATGAAAGCTAATAAAGAAGAAGTAGCAGAAGTTCAAGAGTTTAAAGAAATTGCAGGAAAAGGCTTAAGCTATCAATATAATGGAGAGACAGTATTAGTAGGAAATTCAGTTTTAGTTGAAGCAAATGATACGAATGAAGAAGGAGCAACAAAAATATATGTAAAAATAAATGATAAATTAGCTGGAATAATCTACTTAGGAGATACAGTAAAAGATGGTGTAGTTGAAACAATAAAAGAACTAAAAGCACTAGGAATTAAGACAAATATGTTTACAGGAGATAACAAGCAAATAGCAGAAAAAACAGGAAAAGAAATTGGAATACAAAATATAAAATCTGAAATGTTACCACAAGATAAATATAATGCATTTGAAGAAATTATAAATAAAAAGGATGAAAAATCAAAAGTTGCATTTGTTGGAGATGGAATAAATGATTCACCAGTTTTGGCAAGAGCAGATGTAGGAATTTCAATGGGTGGAGTTGGTTCAGAATCTGCAATAGAAGCATCTGATGTAGTTATAATGACAGACAATGTTTCAAAAATTTTAGATGCTATAAAAATTTCTAAAAAGACTTGTAGAATTATAAGACAAAACTTAGTATTTGCAATTACAGTTAAAGTTTTAATTTTATTACTTAGTACAATTGGACTTAGTGGTATGTGGCAAGCAGTTTTTGCAGACGTTGGTGTTACAATTTTAACAATATTTAATACATTAAGAATTTTGAAATAATTGAGGGCAGCTTAAATAGCTGCTCTTAAAAATTATAAAATATAGTAAAAATATTGACAATATATCATAATAAAGATATAATTTGCATATAATAAAAAGGAGGTGAGATTATGGCGATAATAAGACCATGTGCCGAGTTAAGAAATAATTATAATGAAATTTCAAGGATTTGCCATGAAACTCAAGAGCCAGTGTATATTACAAAAAACGGTACTAATGACTTGGTAATATTAAGTAATGAGGCATATGAAAAAAGTGAAGATATTAAAATTACGAATAAAGTTGAGGAAATTTTTAATAAGAAATATTCGGACTTTGAAGCATTTAAGAATGAAATATATGAAAAAATAAATACAGGTCTTAAACAAATTGAAGAAGGAAAATATGTTTCTGCAAAACAAGCATTTAAAGAATTGGAGGAAAAGTACGAGTTATGAAAGAATATAATGTTAATTTAACAAACCAGTTTCTGGAAGAGTTAGAAAAGATATTATATTTCTTTCCTAATTCATATTTATATAAGAAAAAATTATATTATGACATTAGAAATACAGTATCTACATTGTCTATTTTTCCAGAACGATATATGAAGTTAAAAAATGACAAAAAGAATATTAGAAAATTAATAGTTAATAAATTTATTATAATTTACAAAGTAGATAATATAAATGAAAAAGTTTATATATTACATATATTTTCAGAAAAACAAGATTATTATAATCTATTATAAATTTAATTCAAATTTTATATCATAAGAAATCAATAATTTATATTTCAAACAGCTAATCTAAAACAGATAGCTGTTTTTAATTTGTTGTTTAAAGTTATGCAAAAACTTGAAAAAAGACTATAAATCTGTTAAAATGTAACACAAAGGAAGTGTAGAAATGGAAGAACAAATAGAAGCAATACTAAAATTTCATATGCCAAGATGGAATGAACTACCAGATATAGACTTATATTTAGATCAAGTAGTAAACTATATAGAAAGATACTTAGGAGCATATTTCATAAACAAAGAAGACAAAGTAATAACAAAAACAATGATAAATAACTATGTAAAACAAGGAGTAATGCCAGCACCAGAAAAAAAGAAATATAACAGAGCACAAATAGCATATTTATTAGTAATTTGTATATTGAAACAAGTATATAGCATAAGTGATATAAAAAAATTAATTGCATTAACAATAAAAAACTATGAAGTAGGAAAAGCGTATAATAGATTTTGTGCAAATTTAGAAGTATCCATACGCCATGTATTTACCAAAAAAGAATTCCCTAAATGTGACCAGATGACAGAAGAACAATATTTATTAAAAAATGTAGTACAATCATTTGCAAACAAATTATATGTAGAAGTAAAATTTTTAAATAAAGAAAGAATCTCAGCAGATAAATAAGTCGGCTGAGATTCTTTCTATGTTATTTGGTTATATTTTACAATGTAATCCAGTCGTCTCCGAACTGGAGTTCACCATAATTATTTACCAACTTGCACGGCACCTCGATACCAAGAGCTTCACAACACTCTTCAAGCTCGGAAATATAGCAATGATACACTTCACCTTTATGGATTACATAAAGGTCGCTTGGCGTTCCATAGCCTGAGCCTGATGTGCGAACTCGCACAATAGCATCAGTATTGGGAGCCTTTAAAAGTATGCAATCCCAATAACCAATTCTTCCAGCATCTCCATCAGCTCCGTTGCCACGGGAGATGATTTCGAAGCGTTCTTTCCGGCTTGCAAGGACTTTAATTGTTCCGTTGCCGCGTCTGGTGTATCCACCTTTTGATGATAACATCATATACAAGGTGTTATCATCTCGCTTGTTGATTCGCGGCTTACCACTTTTGGTGGTGCCAATAGTAAAGTCGGGATTCATTCCTTCCTTAAGAACAGTTCCTTTAGGACAGGTTAAAGCCATGAATTTCCGTCCACGACCAACTTCACCCATGCCCACCTGATAGATGGTTCCAAAATCCATGTTTCTTTCGGTTGCTTCCATTTTTTTATTAGAGTATAACATAATGTCCTCCATTTCTGCCGTGCATATTTGCATAAGCTAAGATGTAATTTAGCTAGCGCAATTGAGCTTGGCTATAAGATAAATTAGTTGTTACTATATTTTTAGTATACTATAATCTCTATATTTTGTAAAATTAATAATTATAATCCTTGTTATTAGTTTTACTTATTTTTAAAAAGTATATATTAATACTTCTAAAAAAATAAAATACTAATTTAAAATAACATATAAAAAAACTCTGCATATAATAATAAAGGAAGGAAAGATACAAATGGAAGACAATATAATAATTGAAGAAGTTCAATTTACAGAAGATTTATATAAGAAAAACATGGAAGAAAACGAATTTGCAGAAGATGATGCACATGGAATAGGAGAAGATGCAGATGGAAATAGTTAAAATGTTATTGCCAGAAAGCAAATATGCAATAAAATGTCCATATCAGATGAATCCAGAGTTTATAATAATTCACAATACAGCAAATGATGCATCAGCAATGGCAGAAATATCTTATATGATAGGGAACAATAATAAAGTATCATTTCACTGTGCAATAGATAATTGTAGAATTGTGCAAGGAGTGCCATTTAATAGAAACACTTGGAATGCAACAGATGGAGGGAATGGAAAGGGAAATCGAAAAGGAATAGCACTTGAAATATGTTATTCAAAATCAGGAGGAGAAAGATTTGAAGAAGCTCAAAAGCTTGCGGCAGAATATACAGCGTATTTATTAAAACAAAATAACTGGGGAATTGATAAAGTAAAAAAACATGAAGATTTTTATCCACCAAAAGGATGCCCACATAGAACACTAAGTGAAGGTTGGCAAAATTTCTTGAATTTAGTCCAATCTTATATGGTAGATAGACCAATAGATAATAATATAAAGAGTGGGAGTGATGAGCCAGTGAAAACGTATCAAAATGGAAGTACAAGTGAAAATGTTTATGCAGATACTGATTGCACAAAAAAAATTGGAAGTTTAAATCCACGAGAAAAATGTGACTGCTTTGGAATTTTCAAAGATAGAGCAATGGTAAGATATGCAGTTAATGGAACATCAAATTATAAAATAGGTTTTTGCAAGTGGACTGCAGGGGTAAAATAATTTAAGGGCTAGTGAGAAAATATCACTAGCCTTTAGTATTGAAAAATATATTCTTAAACATCAATTTAGAATAATCAGAAATATCATCTAAAGATAAATCAGTACCATTAAAATATTTTAAAACTTGATAAATAATACCATCAGTAAAAAAAGAAACATTAAATTTTAATTCTTTTTCAGGCACTCTTGTATTAAGAGAAGTCAAACAAGTATATAATTTATCATATACGAGATTATTCAACTTCACAAGAAAAGTGCGAGGAGCTTCAGAAGATAAGAACAAACGATAAGTCTTTTCATTTTTCTTTAAATAAGCAATAAACTTATCAAAATAAGCATTAACATCATTTAAAGAAGTCAAAGGTTTATTATCTTCTACAAGAGTTTGAATAATCTCAGATTCAAATTCTTCTGCAATATCATATATGCTGTCATAGTGATTATAAAAAGTGCCTCTATTTATGTCAGCTCTACGTACAAGCTCACTAACAGTAACCTTATCTAGGCCATCATTTTCTTTTATTAATTGAGCAAAAGTGCTTCGTATAAGCTTTTTAGTCTTTTCAGAAGAAAAAATAGAGTTGCAAGATGATGGAATAGTAATTTCAGAAAGACTTTCAAAATTGTTAAATATTTCTAAAGGTGATGAAATCACATTTACAGATAGTAGCAATAAAGAAAGAACAGCAAAAGTTTCTGGAATATGTGAAATGTATGCAGGACATTTTATATTTATGAATACAACGGAATATAAAAATGCATATCAAAAAGATTGTGAATCAAATGCAAAATTACTATTGCTAAATGATTCAAGCACAGAAAATACTAATAGTCAAGCAGCTAAATTTATGGAATTATCAGCAGTTAAAGGAATTGTGCAAAATACAACATTATATAATCAAATAAACACAATAGTAAATTCACTTAACCAAATAATGATTGTATTAATTATAGTTGCCTCAATGCTCGCAGTAGTAATTTTATATAATCTTACAAATATAAATGTTGCAGAAAGAATTAGAGAATTGTGTACAATTAAGGTTTTAGGTTTTTATGATAATGAAGTTACTATGTACATTTACAAAGAAACAATTTTCTTATCTATAATTGGTGTAATTGTGGGCTGGATAATTGGAATATTGCTTCATACTTATATATTGGTGGCAGTTCCACCAGCAGAAGTTATGTTTGATCCTAAAGTTACTATTAGCTCATATATTGTTCCGGCAGTTGTAATTGCTTTTGTAACTTTTGTTTTAAAATACTATGTAAATAATAGATTGAAAGTGGTGGATATGCTTGAGGCATTGAAGTCAGTGGATTAATTATATTATTATTTTGTGAATTGGAGTTCGTGGCTTGAACTTCAATTTTTTTTAAAATAAAAATATACAAAATCACATGTTTTGACTTAACAAGACTTGAAGTACTATATGTATTAATATATAATAAAATTGGAGGAGAAAATATATGAATGTAGATTTAGAATTATATAGAGTTTTTTGTGAAGTAGTAAAATACAAAAACATATCAAAAGCGGCAGAGAGCATGTATATTTCACAATCAGCAGTAACTCAATCAATACAAAAACTTGAAACAATATTAGGAGGAAAAGTTTTTTATAGAAATAAAACAGGAGTAGAATTAACAGAAGAAGGAAAAAATCTTTATGAATATGTGAAAAATAGTATAGAAACAATGAACAATGCTGAAAACATATTTTCAAAATATATAACATTAGAAAAGGGAAAAGTAAGAATTGGTGGAAACAATTCTTTAATTACTTCGTTAATAGTTAGTCCATTATTAGATTTTATAAAAAAATATCCAGACATAGAGATATATGTAACTACTGGTTCAACATCTGAATTGATGCAGAAATTAGTAAATGGGGAGCTAGATTTAGTTGTATTGAGCTTGCCATATTTAGGCAAAAAGTATGCAGATATCGAAGTTATACCATTAAAGAAATCTAACTACAGTTTTTTTGCAAGTAAAAATTATATAAAAAAACATCCTGTAAAAAATATAAAAGAACTTTCAAAACATAATTTGATTTTACCAAAACCAACTTCAGCAAGAAATAAAATATTCATAGAATATTGTAAAGAAAATAATTTGGAATTAATAGCAAAACATGAAATATCTAGTTCTGCTCTTGTAAAAGAAATGGTATTAAATGATATAGGTATAGGATTTGCAGAAACAGATAGCTTATCAGATATTATGAATGATATTGAGATTGTAGAGAAAGTTCAAATTGAGTCAATGCAAGAGGGAATTGCTACATTAAAAAAGAATATGGTTAATAAAGCAACAAGTGAGCTAGTAAAAGAAATTAAAACTTATTATAATATTAGCGCAACTAATAATAAACATAAGTAAAATTAAAACTAACAATACTTGTAAAATTATGTAAAATGTGTTAAAATATATTCAGTAACACGTTGTACATTGAAAAATACAAAGCCAAAAGGCAGGAGGAAAAAAACATGATTAAAATGACAAAAAACATCGAAACAGCAACAGCAGTAACTCATGGAGGAACATTCCATGCTGATGAGGTTTTTGCGACTGTAATTCTGGAGAAAGTGTTTGGAGACTTAACAATTTGCAGAACTTTCAGAATTCCGGAAGATCTGAAAGATGAAGTTGTAGTATACGACATCGGATATGGCAAGTTTGACCATCACCAGAAAGGTGGAAATGGAGTACGTGAAAACGGAGTTCCATACGCTGCATGTGGATTAATTTGGAAAGAATTCGGCCACAAAATTGTAGCAGACACCCGTAATCCTGAACTGGTATGGAAATTAGTTGACAGAGACCTTATCCAGGGAATCGATTCCGTAGATAATGGTACAATGCCAAAAGTTGATTATCCGGCTCAGGCAATGAGTCTCTCTTCTGTAATATCAGGATTCAATCCTAATTGGGATAGCAATGAAGATTCTGATGAAGCTTTTGCAAAAGCAGTGGCATTTGCAGAGGTTGTCTTTGACAATGCTTTGGTATCTGCAACTTCAAAGGCAAAAGCTGAGCAGATTGTTGAAGAGGCAATAGAAAAATCCGAAGAGCATATAATGGTTCTTAACCAGTTTGTTCCTTGGCAGGAGTATATTTTCTCGTCAACGAACTCTAAAGCTGACGAAATCCAGTTTGTAGTATTTCCATCTAACAGAGGTGGCTACAATTGGCAGTGTGTGCCAGACGGATTAGGAAGCTTTGGGCAGAGAAAGCCTGTACCAGAAGAATGGAAAGGGCTTAACGGTTCAGACCTTCAGCTCGTCACAGGAGTGAGAACTGCAAGTTTTTGTCATCCTGCTGGCTTTATTGGTGGGGCAGAGACATTTACTGATGCATATGCATTAGCGAAAAAAGCAGTCGAAGCTTAGTATCATCAAAAAAGACAGGAAACCTACAACTGTAGGACCTGTCTTTATTATTATTAGATATATAAGAAACGCTTATAACAAACATAAGAATAATTAATTTTATTTATTAATATAAATATGTTATAATTTAATTGTAGCAAGCAAATAAGCTCTTAGGAGGTGGAAAAAAGAAAAACCTTTTTACAGGCAGTGCCTGTTTATACAAAGCAACAATAGAAAATAACCAAGAGAAAAGGAGAAAACGTTATGAACAAATATGCAGAAGTAGAAAATTTCATTAACATTTTAGGAAGATTGAACCCAGAGGTACAGTTTAAAATTGAGGATATTGATTCAATAGCTGTGAAGGGAAGAAATCCACGGTACTTAAAATTACCAGTAGGCTATGAATATAATGTCAAACTAAAGGCCATTACAAATAATTGTACTAAATTTAATATCATTCGTAATTAGAAAGAGGCTACATAGAATATTTTAATTAGGATATTCTATGTAGCCATTTTTTTATTGACAATTAAAAGCAAATATAATAACATAATATAAGAGGAAAAAATAAATGTATTACACATATATGGTTAGATGTGCAGACAATTCAATATATACAGGAATGACAAATAACTTAGAAAAAAGAATAAATGAGCACATAAACAAAAGTAAAAATGGAGCAAAATATACAAAGTCGCATAATGCAATAAAACTAGAAACTGCATGGAAAAGCAAAGAAAAATCACTAGCATGTAAATTAGAATATCAAATTAAACAATTATCAAAACAACAAAAAGAGAAATTAATAAATGGTGAAAAACTGAGCAGTTATTTAAAAGGAAAAGTAGATTGCAGAAGATACAGAAGATGCAACTAAATTAAAGAAAGGAACAAAAGATATATGAAAGAAAAAGGAATTTTGTTACCAATATTTTCACTTCCAAGCAAATATGGAATTGGAGACTTTGGATATGAAGCATATCAATTTATAAACATATTAAGCGAAAATAATATAAAATACTGGGAAGTGTTGCCAATAAACGAATGTGACAAACATCCATATTCACCAATAAGCTATTATGCATTAGAAGAAGACTATATCTCATTAGATAAATTGAAAGAACAAGGATTGATACAAAAAGCTGAAACAAGAGAAAACAAAGGCAGAGCAGTATATGACAATTTCAAACAAAAATATTATGAAGAAGCATTTAAAAATTTTAAACCAGATAGTGAGTATGAAGAATTTATAAAACTAAAAGAAATGAATGAATATGCTGAATTTTCAAGTGAAAGAAGTAACTACAACAAAGAATATTATTTATTTCTACAATATATTGCATATAAACAATGGATGGAGTTAAAGCAATATGCAAATTCAAAAGGTATAGAAATAATAGGTGATATGCCAGTATATCCAGTATTTGAATCAGTAGAAACACAATATAATCCAGAATGTTTCGAAATGGAAAATGGAAAATTTACATTTGAATCAGGAACACCTCCAGACTACTTTAACGAGAATGGTCAAAAATGGAATAGCCCAGTATATAATGTAGAAAACCTAAAAAAAGACAATTATCAATATTTAATAAAAAGATTTAGATATCATCTAAAATTATTCGATAAAGTTAGAATTGATTACTTTAGAGGATATGATTCATTTTTTAAAATTCCAATAGGAAAAACAGGAAAAGAAGGTTCATATACAGACGGAGTTAGTTATGGATTTTTTGATGAGTTATTTAAAGATAGAAATATCAAGGTTGAAAATCTAATAATTGAAGATTTAGGAGAAATTAGAGAAGAAACAATAAAATTAAGACAACATTATGGATTTACAAGACAAAAAATATTACAATTTTCAATAGACTTAGACAATCTTTATGATAGAGACAATGAAGATGAAAACGTGTTAGTTTTTCCAGGAAACCATGACTGTAATACGATTTACGGATGGTATAAAACACTTGATGATGAACATAAGTGGAAATTAAAGGAATTTTTAAGAAGAAATGAATGCTATGACATTAATGTGAATATTGGAATTATGCAATATTTATTAAAATGCAAGGCAAAAATGCCAATTATTATGCTTCAAGATATTTTAGGTCTAGATGAAACTGCTAGAATTAATGTTCCAGGAACAGAAAGTGATAATAATTGGTCTTGGAAGTTGATTGATTTTGAAGATTTTAAAGAACGAATTAAAGATTGGAAATAGTTTATGAAAGGGGAAAAAACTATGGCTTTTATGGGAAGAGGAGAGGTTCCATCAATAAATTTTGGGAACAATTCAAATGATAATAATATAAATCAGAATAATAAAGAAAGAGAAGAGGAAAAACTATTTGCATTAGGAAGGTTATATGGTAGACGTTACTATATATATCTTAAAGAAGATAGTACATATGTAGCAATATCAGTAACATTAACACTTATAATGTTAATAACTGCTGCAGTAGCATATTTAGCTACATACAAATCTACAATTATAGATCCAATAGAAGGAGTAAAAAAACTATTTTTAAATTCACAATTAATAATAACAATTTTGCTATTGGTGGCAACAGTTATAGCAAAAATATATTCCAAAAGTGAAGAGTCCTTAATTAAAAGACTTATGATTGTTTTTGGAATTTCTATGCTGACAATGCTGATTTTTTACGGAATAAAAATAGGTTTGGATACGACATATACGAAAGAAAAATTTGAACAAATATATAATGAACAAAATATTAACGAAAATACAGAGACTAAGTCTCAAATAAATGTAGGGATAAATGGGCTTAGTATAAAGTCTGAAAAGGAATATTACATAGATGAATGCATGGAATTATATAAAATTTTCAAAATAAAAACATATGGAACATTAGGACTAAATCTGTTACTTAATATTTTACTGGTATTTCAAATGCTTAGAATAATTGAAATTAGTAATAAAAAAGTTCGATTAAGCAAAGATGATGCAATATTTTTTGATGAAGATAAAGGAGATTAAAGAAATGAATGACGACGAAAAAAATTTTATAAGAAAAGTAAATATTGATAAAGCAAGAAATGTAAGTAAAATTGCAATGGTATTAATAATTATAAGCATCCTAACATATGTTATACCTCTTCTTATGGGTGAATTTGATTTTGGTGTGGTTTTTGAGATTATTTCACTAATATTTTTATTAATTTCAAATAGCTTTATGGGAAAATATAATGAAACAAGAGCGAAAAGATATCTTATCTGCTCTATGGTAGCAATAGGATGGATATTAATATATGATTTAATTAGTTTATTAACTAGTATTGCAAGTGGTGTTGATATTTTTATAGCTGGTTATGCTTATGGAGGAGGAGAATTTTTAACAATAGCATATCTAATACTTTTGTTTAAAATTAATAATGATTTGGCAAATGCTGATAATCCAACTAAATATAAAGAAAAAATGGATTGGTTTTATGAAGGATATGATGAAAACAAAGAAAATAAGTGATTTGCATAAAATTGTAATTTTTGTGATTTATAGTTGCAAAAGTAGGAGGAGAAAATGGAAGAAAAAAATATATATGATAAATATGGCTACGATAAAGATGGCTTTAATAAGGGGGGATACGATAGAGATGGCTATAATAAAGAAGGCTTTGATATGAAGGGCTACGATAAAGATGGCTATAATAGAGATGGCTTTGATTATTGGGGCTACGGTAAAGATGGATATAATAGAAGAGGTTTTGATAAAAAAAGAATACACAGAAATGGAACAGAATATGATGATGAAGGCTTTAATTATAGGGGATACGATAAAGATGGATATAACAGAGAAGGATATGATAAAGAAGGGTATAATAGAGAAGGCTTTGATTATTGGGGCTACGATAAAGATGGATATGGCAGAAATGGATATAATAAAAAGGGCTTTAATAGAGATGGATATGACCAATATGGCTATGATAAAGAAGGGTATAATAGAAAAGGCTTTGATAGATACAGAATACACAGAAATGGAACAGAATATGATGATGAAGGCTTTAATTATATGGGGCGTGACAAAGATGGATATAATAGAGAAGGCTTTAACTATTTTGGTTACGACAAAGAAGGATATAATAGAAATGGTTTTAATGAAAAAGGAATACATAGAAATGGAACAAAATATGACGATGAAGGCTTTGATTATTGGGGATACAATAAAGAAACTGGATATAACAGAAAAGGATATGATAAATATGGTTATAATAAGAATTTTGAAATCGATGACGAATCTCCTTTATCAAAAACGGATAGAAATATTTTAAAAGCATTAGGATACAAAAACAATGGTTTGGATGATAGAGGTTTTAGATTTGATGAAATTCATCATATTACACGAACAAAATATGATGAACAGGGATATGATATCAATGGCTGGGATCAAGAAGGAATAAACATAGAAACACAATCTGAATATGATTCTAAAGGATTTAATATAAAAGGTATTCATCAAAATGGAACTCCTTATGATAACGATGGATATGACAGTAATGGATATGATATTAATGGAGTTAATCGATTAGGATATGATATGGGTGATATAAGGAGTGTGTGGCAAGAAAAAGAAGACTACATGCGATATTTAAACAGCAATTGGTATTTAGTTGGTAAAGTAGAAATAAATTTTAACACGAGAACACTATGGGGAGAAGATGGTTACACAGCTGGTATATATACATATGCTAGCAAGTGTTTTGATCAAGAGAGTGTTGGTGTTGATAGAGAAGGGTATGATAGAGATGGATATAATTCCAAAGGAACCAATAGAAACGGCTTAACAAGGGAAGAACAAGAAGAAAAAGAAGCTAAAGAGAAAGAAATTAAAAAAAATCAACAAAGAAAAAATTATTTAGGACTTAAAGGTAAGGCAGAAAAATTAGGAAAAGGCGAAATGACATTAGAAGACTATGTAAAATGCTCAAAAACATCAATTGATGATTTAATTATTTTTGCCAAAAAAGAAAATATGGATGCAGATGTCATAAGAGGTTTATATAAATACGTAAAAACTTATAAATCATATAAAAAGCCTTTTGCAAAAACAGAGTACTTAAAATCTACTATATTGATTATTAATGGACAAGAAGTAAAGCCAACAGAGGAAGATGTAGATAAATGTGTAGAATATTTAAAAGCAAATGGTTCATTAATCTGTGATAAAACTGTTAGAAATACAGTAAGAGGTTATTTAAAAGGTGAAATTGACATCACTATAAAAGAAGAGGATTTAGAGGAACAGATTGAGGAAAATGAAAAAAAAATAAGTGACGAATTAGTAAGGGTATTAGTTGAACAACAAGATAAGATTAAATCACAAAAAGCTGAAATTGCTAATTTAAAGAAAAAGGGGATAGGAACTTATGGAGAATAAAAATATAAAAGTAGATAATATAGAAAGTCAGGAAAAAGAACTTGCCGATTTAAAAGAACAAAGGAGAAATTTAAATGAAAAATAATGATATGATAGAATATAAAGAAGGCTTCATTTTCAAAATAAAAAGATTTTTTAATAATATATTTAAAAAATCTAAAAAGCAGGAAGTAAGTGAATTTCAATCAAATATTTCAGACGAAAGTGTAGTAGATTTTAATAAAGTAGAAAATGAGTTCTTTAACAACATAAAAGTTGATTCAAGTAATGTTGATAAAGTTGTAGACAAAAAGAAATTTCTTGAATATATTGATGGGAATGTCGAAGCTTTAAAAATGCTTTCTATTGATAGATTAAGAAAACTTAAAGAATATTATGATGGGGTTATTGAAGAAAACAATAAAATTATAGAGAAATTAAAAAAAGATGCATAATAACATGAAAATGTTGATTTTTTATATAAGAAGTATGAATTTATACCGATACATTATACTCATAATTGCCTAGTATATACTGATAAGTATATCAAATATTTAGAAAGTCTAAAACAAGATTTAAATGCTTTGGAAGCAAAGAATATAAATGGACAAGTTATAGAATGTAAAGGCGTCAAAATAGCAGCAATAATGGGGCTAACAAATATAAAGAAGGTAATTATGGAATGATGACTCAAGACGAATGTTTACAAGTAGAACAGAATATGATACTCAGCAATGTAGAAATAAGGCAAATATCTATAAAAGTAGAAACAAGAAAAAGTAAAATAATAAATAAAAAATCTGTTAATCTTAGAAAACTAATAAATTATAGACAATAAAGTAAGATTAACAGATTTTTTTATATTTGATTATTATATAAAAAATTTTGTAAAAGATATTTACAGTTACTCGTAAAAATGATAAAATATACGAGAGAGAGTAAGGAGATGCATAAATATGGAAATCAAGGAATTGAAAAAATTTTTAAAAAATAGTTATGGATATATAACTACAAAAGAAATTGAAAGCATTGGTATTTCTAAAGCTTTAATACCGGAACTTATAAATCAAAAAATATTGAGAAAAGTAGCTTACGGTATTTATATAGATAATAATTTAATAGAAGATGAATTTTATATACTTCAAAAAAGATTTTCTAATATTGTATTTTCATATAATACAGCTTGTTATTTGATGAATTTAAGTGATAGAGCACCATACAAAATAGATGTAACAACAATAAATCATAATAATATTAATGAAAACTTAAATATTTATTATGTTTCAAAAGAAAAATTCAATATTGGAATTACTGAAATAGAAAGTCCGTATAGTAATCCTATAAAAATATATAATGCAGAACGATGTATTTGTGATTTACTAAGAAATCCAAATGCGGTTGATTTAGAATTGTATAATAAAATAATAAAAAACTATTTTAAACAAAAAAACAAAGATTTAACAACATTAGAAGAATATTCCCAAATATTCAATGTTCATAAAAAATTTGAAAATATAATGGAGGTTTTAATTTAATGATAAACTATAACGAATTATTTGAAAAATCAAAAGAAATAGCAAGTAAATCAGGATTAACACAACTTGAATTATACCAAAGATTTATGTTTGAAAGAATATTAGAAAGAATATCTTTATCAAAATATTGTAACAATTTTATTTTAAAAGGTGGGTTGCTTCTTTCGGCTATGCTTGGAATTGAAAGTCGAAGTACAAGAGATATGGATGTTTCGATAAAAGGAATAGATGTGGCTAAAGAAAAAATGTTAGAGGTTCTTAATGAAATTTTAGCAATAGATGTTAGTGATAAAGTTAAATTTGAAATTGGTAATATTAGTGATATTAGAGATGATGATGAATATGGCGGAAATAAGTATCATTTAGTTGGAAAACTTGAAAATTTAAAAGTTGCTTTAGAAATTGATATTTCCACAGGTGATGAAATTACCCCAAGAGAATTGAATTATGAATACAATTCTTTATTTGAAGACAAAAAAATCTATATTGATTCTTATAATATAGAAACTATTCTAGCAGAAAAGGTAGAAACAATTTTAAGAAGAGGAAAATATAATGCAAGAATGAAAGACTATTATGATATATATTTCTTTTTAAGTAAATTAAATGATGATATTGATGTAGATATTTTTAGACAAGCGTTAGAGAATACAGTTATACAAAGAGAATCTTCTGAATATTTGAAAGATTATAATAAAATATTAGATGAACTTTTAATAAATGATAGAATACATAAAAATTGGAATAGCTATAGTAATAAAACTAAATATGCTAAAAACATAGATTTTAATGATATTGTAAGTTTGTTAATTGGGCTTTTGAATGATAATGTAAAACTATTAACGTTTACATAAAATTTGACTTTTTCCATATTTTATGATAAAATATAAATGTTAACGTAAACTTAGAATAAGCACTTGGAGAAAGGCAAGTGTAGTGTTGTAACCCATAAATAAACTAAAATAATATAATTAAAGGAGAAAACATTATGATGAATACAACAATTATGGCAACAGGAGAAAATGACAAAGTAGTTTGTTTAAAGATGGAAAATGAATATATGCAATTCATTGGGTTTGTTAAATCCAACATTTCAATGACACCAGAAATGGAGAAAATTGCAAATGAGATGCTTTCAAGCTTATATGATGTATGGACTCGAAGATACAATCGTATAAACTGGATTACTCAGGATTCAGAATTTAGATATGAATCTTTAAAAAGACCATTATCAAAGGCTTGGGAGGCAGAAAAATCTAAATTGATTGATACTCAAAAGGCTTGTATGTCAATTACTGCGATATGCAATTTTCCTGAAAAGAAAAAAGCTTTTTGGATCAATACTGGTAGCGACATGGTTTATGCAAGTAAAGGAGGAAAACGTTTGGAAAAACTATGTACGCAGACCAAAAAACTGAAAAACTTCAAAGAGCAAAGTGTATTTACAATGGATAAAGATTATTTTTTCAAAGCAGAAGGGTCTGTAATTAAGAATTATAAAACTTTTTACATTGTAACTGCTGATGCAGTAGAATACTTTGAAGAAGAAGGCTACAAAATTACACAAGAAAGTCTTGATGGCTTTTCTTTCAAAAAACAAAATCCAATTATTATTGGGCAAATAAGTGCTAACAATTAGAAAGGAGAAGAAAGCTTTATTCAGTTAGCAGTAACAACAAAACATCAACTATAAATTAACAAAGGGAGGATATATCTTATGAGAGATATTAGAAAGCAGTATGAAAAGGTAGTAGTTGGTAACAGATATGATTTATCCAAGGCAGGAGAACATACAATGAGCATCATATACTCAGGTATCAAGGCAAACAAAATGCCAGAAACTGAGAGAATGTATGTTGAAGCCAATCATGTTGGATGTTGTTTGCATTATAGTATGTATCTTGTTTCTTTATTACACGAAGCAGGAATTAAATGCTATTTTACAATAACACCTGAAGAAGATGGTGGAAATCATTGTAGTGTGCTTTACTTTGATGAGAAAGGAGATAAAGTTATTGCTGATCCAGTTATGGATATAAAAGCAGGAACTGTTGACAAACATATGTGTATTCCATATGACGAATTTGTAGAAAATGCAATTCGACATGAGATTTCACATTATGATGTTTTTGGAATTAATGGAGAGGAGGCTTTTTTCAATGAATTCTTGTCTAATTGTAAACTGCAATAATTTGCAGTTAGTTAATAAAAAGTATCTTACGGGAGGTGAGGTACTTTTTTTGTGACAAAAAAAGGAGCTATTTGAAAAAAGTGTCTAATTATGATATAATTATAATGGAATAATTTAAATTTAAGGAGGGTTCAATATGTTAAATGATAAAATTGAATTCTATGGTGAAATGCTATCTATGAGAGCTATTGCATTAAAAATAGGTGTCAGTAGAGATACTCTACAAAACGTTACTTGAATATTGTATTGAAAATGGATTGAATTTTTCGTGTATATATTATTCGATTAATACTTATGGAAAAACAATAGAAGAGAAAAATGAAAGTTTAATTGAATATAATGGAGAAAGACTAACTATAACAGAAATATCAAGAAAAGCACGGTCTAAGTAAAACTTCATTAAAAAAATATTATGAACAAACAGGAGATATCTATGAGGCAATAAAACAATATTACCAGAAAAAGGATGAATATGAAAGTGGTAGAATCGAATATAAAGGTGAATTGAAGTTTTTAAGAACAATAGCTAAAGATGAAGGAGTAGCAGAAACTACATTGGATAGATATTACAAAAAATATGGTAATATTGATAAAGCAGTTTATATGGCAAAAATCCAGAGGAATAGAAATCAAAAAGTAACAATCAGAAATACAGAATTAAGTTTGTCAGATTTATCAATTGTTTTAGGAATAAAAGAATCTGAATTGTTAAATATGGTGAATTCTGGAATGAAAATTGAGGACATAAAAAAGTCAAAAACTAAAAAAACAAGAAAAAGTCCAATGTCAAATAAAAAGTTATTATTACCAAATGGACAATCGTTACTTGAATATTGTATTGAAAATGGATTGAATTTTTCGTGTATATATTATTCGATTAATACTTATGGAAAAACAATAGAAGAGGCAATTAAACATTATAAAGAAAAGGGACAAGAAATTCCATCAAGTTGGATATATGAAAAATATGGATTATTATTAAAACATTTATTATTAAACAATAACGTCAATAGTCAAAGAGTAGTTTCGTATATGAGAAAAGAAAATATATCTTTAAATGATGCATTGGAAGAATATGTATTAAGAAGAAACTCTAAAGAAGCAAACGTGGATTATGATTGGATGCATGAATTATATAGTGTATTAACTGATGAAAATATGAAAGATGAATATGATGCTTTCAAGAGTACATTTTATGTAACTGATCAGGAAGAAGAGTGTATAATAAAGAGTTATGATGAAGTTGAAAATTTACAAAGAAAATTATTACTTTATGAAATAGCAGAAGCATTTAAAGCAAATGCTTTTGAAGGAGCAGAGAAGGAAGAATTATTAAAAATATATGAAGTTACAGAAGATGAAGTGGAAACAATATTTTTAGATTTTTATAATTACTTTGGAAATAAAATAAAACTTACTGAAAAAGAACAAAAAAGAAAGGTGGAAATATCAGAGATAGCTAAAAAATGGTACTATCTTTCAGGAGATGAGAGAAAAGATATATTAGATATTAATAATGTTACTAATTATGAACAATCAGTAATTGAGGAACTATCTCAAAACATTACTAAATATAAAAATATTATTAATGCGAAAAATAATAAAAAAATGGAAGGAGTAAGCTTTAATGGAGAGTAATAATTTAGAAAAAGAGATTGAACAAATTAGGGAAAGAAACAAACGAGTTGAATTAGATAAAAAGTGGGAAACGAGTTGGACTAGGAAAACATGTATTATGATTCTAACTTATATAGTAGTAATCATATATTCTTATATTATAAAAAATACAGATAATATATTTTTAAGTTCATTAGTACCAGTAATTGGTTTTGCTTTATCAACTTTATCTTTAAAAGGTATAAGATATTTTTGGGAGAAGAAATAATATGTTTATGGAACTTCCTGATGATGAGGTTTATTGTGCAAGCAATAAGGTCATGTTAGCATTTGAAGGTGTTGGAATTCGTTTGACGAATAAGTCTTTGAATCCTTCTCATCTTAAATATAGCATGACACTGTCTGGTGAAATTCAAACCAATTTCAAGAGACATTTCGATGAAATTGTAAAAAAATGAAGCGATGGAAGCTTTGCTGCAAAAATCTCAAGAAAAGTTAATGAGACTGAGAGCAGACAAGACCTCTGTTTCTCTGAACAAAGTATTAGGATTTTATTAAAAATCTAATACTTATGTGAAATAATGAAAGGACGATGTACAAAAATGAGAAAGAAATTTACAAGCAAAACATATTTGCGTGGCGTTTCTGATTGGGATTTTGTTATGCAAAAGCAAAAATCAGAAAATTACTATCTAAGTATAAAAAAAATAAATGAAATTGATCAACCTTTTATTGTAGATATATCCGGACAAAGTGTTGTATACATTGACAATGGATACTATATAGTAGAGTTTACACCATTGGAACAGTTTTACAATGTTAGAGTATTTCTTGATAGAAACGTAGAGGTATTAGGATATTATTTTGATATAAGTCGTGGAAATGGTGTTGAAGAAAATATACCATATTATGATGATTTGTATTTAGATATTATCCACTGTCCAGCAGATAATAATTTTACAGTGATTGTTGATGAAGATGAATTGTTGAAAGCATTAAATACTGGAAAAATAACAAGGGAAGAATTCAATTTTGCAAACGAGGTTTGTTCTAAACTGTTTGAAGAAATTCAGGCAAATAAAAACATATTTGTTAATATGGATAAGAAAGAATTAATTCAAAGGTGGTTTAAATAAAAATTTCAATGCTCCTTACAAAAATGCTTTAAAAATCAAGGTAAATACTGAGATGAGACTGCTGGTGATATTTGTCAGTAGTCGTTTTTTTTTTTTCTAATTTTATCTTTTATTGGGATTACACCAGTCCGATTCTATCCGACTTGCTTTCATTACGTGCGACGGCTCATCAGTCGATTACTCTGATTTCAACGCTCAAATTGCTAACAAAGAATCAAATATTGGTGTTATGAAACATTATTCAAGCAAATCACATATTGCTTTGGCATATATGGCTTTAACTGATTTAGTAATGTATGGAAAAAGAAATTTAAGTATTTGTCAAAATTGTGGAAGATATTATTTGCAATATTCTGGAAAAGAAGTGTATTGTGATTTGCCGAACCAAGATGGAAGTTTGGATAAACTTCTTGCAGAAGCTAATAGGCAATTAGGAGAGTTAAATGCTTATTCAATATTAATACCAAATGTCGATAAGTATTGATGACAGGAGTAAGAGGAGAACACAAAACACCAGGAGAATTTAGAATATCTCAAAACTGGATTGGTGGTAGTATGCCAAGTAAAGCTGTTTATGTTCCACCACCACATACTGAAATTGCCGAATTATTAACAGATTTTGAAAAATTTATTAATAATGAAGAAATTGATACACCAGATTTAATTAAAATTGCAATTTTGCATTATCAATTCGAATCAATACATCCATTTTTAGATGGAAATGGAAGAATTGGAAGATTACTTATTCCATTATATATACAAAGTAAAGGAATGTTAAATAAATCTTGTCTGTACATTTCTGACTATATTGAAAGAAATAAAGATGAATATTATGATTGTTTAACAAGAGTTAGAACTCAAAATGATATGATTGGATGGATAAAATTTTTCTTAACAGCTGTTATAGAAACATCTAAAATTGCAAAAGATAAATTTAAAAAAGTTGTTGAATTTACAATGGAAATGGATAGGAAAATATTAAATATGACTGTAAAACCTGAAAATGCAAAAAAAGTATTAGATGTATTATATGATGAACCAGCAGTTAATAGAAAGAAATTAGTTGAATTAACTGGAATAACTGAAAGTACAATAAAAAATATCATAAATAACTTTGTGGATAAAGGAATTTTAGTAGAAACAACAGGATACACAAGAAATCAAATTTTTAAATTTCAAAAATATACAGATTTATTTTTAAAATAATATTAAATATAAGTCAAAATTTTTTAAGATTTTGACTTATAAAAAATTATAGGTCAAAAAATCGTAAAAATTTGACTCATAAAAAATTGTAGGTCAAAAATATCAAAAATTTTGACCTATATTTTTATTTTTGCAATTAATTATAAAAAGTTAACTTTACAACACAAATTATAATTTTAAATTTATAAAAAAAGAACTAAATGCTACCACACATCTAGTTCATGCTATCCAAAGACCTCTTTTGAATAACTTAAGTTAAATATAGTATACTACTTTTTCTAGTATATGTAAAATAATTTTTGAATATTTACAAAAATTTTTAATTTCCCTTAAAATTAAACTCATCTGCAGATACTTTGAAAATGTTCGCAAATGCAAATAATTCAAAATCATGTACTAGACGATTATTATGTTCTATTTTCGAGATTTCTTTTTCAGTCAAATCAATTCCTTCAAGTTGTAATTTCTCTGCAACCTGTTTTTGAGACATTTTTGCACGTGTTCTTAATTCTTTTAACTTTATTCCTGATATATTTCTGTATTCATTATATTTTTTAATTTTCATTTTACAACCTCGTTCGTTTTATTAACGATTTTAGTTTAATATATTTTATTTAAAAATTGTCTCTAATGAAGCGAAAAATATTGACAATAAAATTTGGTATGATAAAATATATATGAGTAGTTTCATATTTTATAATATGAATAAAATTATAATCAAATAAAATTTCAAATTTTTTTTAATGAAGGAGTAGATATTATATGAATTGGATGGAAAAAATGAAAAAAACAAATATAGATATTGATATGGATTATGAATTTGATTCAAGTATACAAAATGCTTTGATTGAATTTTTTAGTGATAATAGCAATTACACTATTGATGATGTTTCGCAATTTATAAATGATATGCTAACAGATATATGTAGACAATTTGCTAATGAAACAGAAACAATGGATCCTAAAAAAAGAATTGAGGAATTTAATAAAAAAATTTATACAATAATGAAGAATGCTGATATAGCGGCATTAACATCTAAAAGTGAGCAGGGGAAGAATTTATATGGAAAACTTTTTGAATTTTTACAATCTGAACAATTTCCAACTGGAAAAGAATATTCACCACAAAAAGATAGAAATCAAATTATGAGTAAAACAGAAATCGAATGTAGAGATTATGAAATTAGAAAAAAATATATTCAACATATAATAGATACTTATGCATCAAGTATGCCATCGGATTTATTTACATATTTGGAAAGTATTAATGAACAATTTAAAAACAGACCTATAGATATGAATACTATGTACTTTGGAAGAATGAATATGCAAAATGCAGCATTTATGAAAAGAATTATTTTTGATTTGGGATATAGAGTTAATTTAGATGATTTATTAATAGGAAAAGAAATAAGTACAGATAAAATTGAAATGGGCTCACAAAAAGATGTTTTTAAATCAGGAGAAGTAAGAGAACAAGACGATTTTTGTTTTACACAGGCTGAATATAAAAGATTACAAGAATATGCGGAAAACTTGAATGGGCTTGAAAAATATTTTAGACAAATAATTGGACTCAAACAATATGATGAATTTGGATTCCCTATTGAAGAAGAAAGTGAAACACCGATAACGGATGCAATGAGAGCTTGGGGTGAAGAAGAAAAAGAAAGTGAAACACCGATAACAGATGCAATGAGAGCTTGGGGTGAAGAAGAAAAAGAAAGTGAAACACCGATAACAGATGCAATGAGGGCTTGGGGCGAAGAAGAAAAAGAAAGTGAAACACCTATAACGGATGCAATGAGAGCTTGGGGTGAAGAAGAAAAAGAAAGTGAAACACCTATAACAGATGCAATGAGAGCTTGGGGTGAAGAAGAAAAAGAAAGCGAAACACCGATAACAGATGCAATGAGGGCTTGGGACGAAGAAGAAAAAGAAAGTGAAACACCTATAACAGATGCAATGAGAACTTGGAATGAAGAAAAAAAGACAATAAAAACTGATCCGTATATTAAAGCATTATTAGATAGATTAATAAAGTCTGGTGGAATTTTAATACCTTCTCAACATTTGAAAATCCAACAAGGAGATTTTCAAAAAATTGCTAATGTTCCTTCTGAGGCATCTATAAAAGCTGGCTATAAGGCACATTCTCTTGAAGGAGTATATGAAAGAAGAAATATAAAAATGAGCCAGATTCAAAAAGCAAATCAAGTTATTCATGAATCAAGTCAAAATAAAGATGAACAACAAAATGAGCAAGAAGGAGGAACAGATTATGACCAACACTAGAACTAAAGAAGTATATTCAGAAGTTAACTCTTTTTTGAATTTATTATTGGAAGAAGATAGAATTAAAATTCCATTGAAATTAAGAAAGCTTATTAATGATGAACGATTAAAAGATTATAACCCTCAATATTCTTTTGAAAAACCTATTGATGAACAAGAGATTTCTGATGAAGCTCTTGCAATGATAGCACTATTACACATTAATTATTGGTGTAATGATAACGAAGAAAAAGAAAGAATAAACAATATTTTAAAGAATAATGAAGACAAATATCAGGCTGAATTACGTGAAAAATATAATCCTGATAATTTATTTAAAAAACAAAAGTCAGAAATACTAAATCTTGAAAATAATACTATTACAGAAGAAACAGCAATTATTGAATACAAAGAAAAGAATTTCTTAAAAAAAATATTTGATAAAATTAAACATTTATTTAAGAAAAATTAGAAAATACGGAATGAGCAATTAAAGCTCATTCCGTATTTTCAGTTTAATTTATTACACCAATTCTTTTAAAATAATAATATGAATTCATACCACCTTTAAAATAAATTTCTTTTTCTAAAATATCTTGCAAATTATTATATAGAACAATAATTTGTGATAAACCCTTACATTCTCCTGCATTTAATCCATTTTCTAAATAAGTTTCATCAAGTAATTTTTGAATATTTAAATTTCTATCCATAATTTTATGAATCTTATTTTTAATTTCTCTATAATTTTTGTTGTTTTTCATTAAATATTGTCTAATATCTTCAATACTTTCATAAAAATCATCACTATATTCTTCTATAAATGGTTTTAATTTTTCTTCCATTGTAAAATCCCCCTATACATAAATTAATTCTCTAAATATAATTTCTTCAACACGATTTTTAATCGAATTCATTTTGCCAACCCACTCAAGTTGATTTATGGCTTTTAATTCTTCTATAATATTTTCTTGTTCTGCAAATTGTTTTATTAACAGGTTATATCTAGCCGTTGCAGTATCATCAATTTCTTGTAAATGTTCACTTAATTTGTCATCCATTAATAAAATTGTATATTCAGCTTTCTTTTGAGTTTTCAAATAATTTAATCTCATTTTTCCATATTTTCCCAATTTAAAATTGTTAGTATTTGAGACTACCAAGTTAGGAATATAGTAATCTCCACATTTTCTATAATCTATTTCCATATTTATCAATCCTTTCTACATTTCAAAATCTATTTCATTATCTTCCTTTTCAAAATGGCTTGTATCGAGTTGCTTTTCAAAATTAATATACGAATATGTTTCTTTATTAAAATCTCTTATAAGGTCATCCTCACAAGGATATGAAAATTTATGACACAACCATTTAAGAAACTTTTTTAAATTATCCTTAAATTTATTAATTATTTTGTTTAAGCCTTTATTTTCTTTTTCTAATTCTTTTATCTTTTTCTAATTCTTTTATCTTTTTCTGATATTTATGTTCTATATGGTCAATTTTATTTTCATATTCAAATTTTAAATCTTCTTCATCTTGATTTTTGGATTGTTGCAATAAACAAACAGTTCGTTCTAAATTTTTATTTTCATTTTGTAAACGTTCTTTTTCTTTTACAAACTCTTCTGCAACATCTATTATTTCAGTTTGTTTAGATAATTCCTTGTGCAAAGCCACATTTTCATTATGAAGTTCTTTTATTAGCCTGTTTTGAGGTTTTATAATCTTTTCTTCAATTATTTTATCCCTATTTAAAACAAGTTTTTTTATATCTTGTAGTTCGGGTGTGTTTGGTAACTCTAAAGTTGCAGTTTTTAAAATTTCTTTTGCTTTAGCATAATTAGTTACTTTTTTAAATTTTTCAACTGACAGATTTTTTCTATTAGTTTCTTCAACATATAAGCCTCTTTCTAAATCAAATCCTTTACTTTTAACGTGTTTGAAAAACGAATCTTGAAACTGCCTATAACTATTTCTGCCTTTCCAAAAATCTCTTGCACATATTTTATCAATTGCTTTGTTTTCTTTATCTTTAGTATGAACTATTGGAACAAACATTAAGTGTAAATGTGGCGCTCCTTCATCTAAATGAACAACAGCAGATATAATATTTTCTTCTCCAAGATTTTTATAATTACAGATAAATTTGTAGCATTCATCAAAGTATCTTTTTGTTTCTTGTTCTCCAATTCTGTCAAAAAATGCTTGGTCAGAAGTAAACATTAATTGGCACATAATTATACTTGTCTTTTTTAGATGTGCAGTTATATTTCTTTCTTTTAAAAATTCATCAAATTCTTTTGTATAGGTGTAATTGTTTTTCTTTATATAATAATTTAAATGTGTTCTGATTGGATCAATATCTTTATTTGTATGACATTTTGCTTTTCTATCATTGTGGGTGCATTTACCATTTACCTCAGCTCGTGTTAATTTCTCATTTCTTACTATAGCATAACTCATAGCTCCAAAGTCCTTTCTTGCACTAAAACAAATTTATTTGTCTAACACACTAGACAAACAAGTTTGTCTGTGTGCCCTACGGGGTATTACCTAAAAACTGCTAAAGCATTTTTTAGGCTATAATTTGCCATAGCTTTTGCTATAACAAATTATAGTGAAGTTGCAGTTTAAAGTTCGTGTTTGCAACTTCATATCGGAGCAATTTCTTATATAGTATCATCTAGTGTATCAAAGTTAGCATATAAGAAATCAAGTGAGCCAGCAGGATATTCTCTTTCATTTGCCTTAATGGTATCTGCCTTTTTGGTTATTTTGGTTATATTGGTATTTCCCAAATTATTGTATAAGCAAATCATCAAATAATTTTTAGCATTTTGTATATTAGGTGTATTTTTCAATATATCCAATAATTGAACAAGATTATCTTTTATTATTAAATTAAGCTTGTCCGATATTTTAAAATGATTAACTGTTATATTTCCAACTTTTAAATTATCTGTATAATAAAGATTATCAATTACATCTTCTAAAATTGTTTTTTCTTCTTTTGTAAATTCATTTAAATTACATTTCTCTTTTATCAATAAAAGTTCTTCATCACTTTTAGGATTGATGGAATCAGTATTGATTATATTAGTATTGATTCCTCGTAAATTTTCCGAGTCTGAATGATTAATTTTTCCAACATATATTAAATTAGGTTTTCCTAAACCTTGTCTTTTCTCTTGAACTAAATTTACTTCCATTAATATCTTAAATGATTTAGTTACTGTTTTATCTGATAAATTCAATTTCTCTTGTACTTCTTCTCTTGTAAAAATTAGATAAACATTATTATCTTCATCTATCCAATGATTTTTTTGAGATAAAGATAATCTATCTAACAAAAAAGCATATAAAATTTTACTATCTGAATTTAATTTGTTTTTATATTTTTTATTTACAAATAATTCTTGCGGAATTTGATAGTATTTATGCTCCAATGTTTCATTTGATTTGTAGGGTATAAAATCCATAGCAATAGTTCTCCTTTCAGTTTTGAAATTCCTGAAAGTGTCGAAATATCAATTGATTTTATTTTGCAGAACATTTCTGAACATTTTTTAAATAGCAAAAATTCATTGCGGAACATTTTGCAGAACAAAATAATCGGATTTTTAAGAATTTTACAGAATTTTTTAGAATTGAACTAAAAAAATACTATTCTCTAAAACCCTAGAAAATAGTATCTTTATATAATAAAAACTGCTTTCAAGTTCTTTTAAATTTTCTTGAAAACAGCTATAAATATGGTCGAGGCGGTAGCTTTTTCAAACTACCCCAAGTCCTTTATTTATCAATGTTTTATGATACTTTTGGTATTTTAAAACATTTTTTTAAAACCCTTATTTTAGTATTAATCTAAAATTCAAATGTTTAATTTTAAATATTCTTTTATGCTCTTTCTCTCTTTAAATAATCTATTACTTTTTGAGTTTCTTTTTGTTTATAATAATTGTAAATATCGCCATAAGTATTTATTGTAGTTTCAATATTGGCATGTCCCATTAATTTTTGCAATACGGGCAAGTCTACTCCTGCCTCAATACATCTAGTTGCAAAAGTATGTCTTAACATATGGGTATTTACTGGTTTTGTTATTCCTGCATTTTTGCATATTCGCTTAAATGCCGAATTTATTGTATTATCTACATATAATTTTTTATTTGCTTGGCAAAATAGAACTTTATTTTTGTTTTCTATTTTGTTATTTAATGAATCTATTATAATATCTTCTGTAAGTTCATTTATTTCTATATTTCTTTTTCCACTTTTAGTTTTGGTTGGACCAATAATAGTTTTTTTATTTCTATCTTTTGTTAAAGTTTTTGTGACTTTAATCATTTTATTATCTAAATCAATATCTTCATTGTAATTCAATGCTAGTACTTCGCCGATTCTCATCCCTGTATATAAACACAAAAGAATAATGTTTTTATAACTTGATGAATGACTTTCTAAATAGTCTTCTAATTGGTTTTGTTCTGTTATTGTTAAAGCAACTACATCTTTATCTTCTTTTAAACTTTTTGGTTTTTCAATACGATCAATGCCTTCAAATAAATTTTTTACTAAATATAATTTATAATTTGCATATTCATAAACATATTTAAGCATTCTATAATCTTTTTTTATAGTGGAATTTGACTTTACTCTTTCTTCCTGTAAAAAGTCTTCAATTTGTTTTTTAGTTACTTTTTCTATTGGAATATTAGCAAATTTATGCTTTTTTATTCTTTCTAATGTTGACATATTAGTATTGTAAGCATTTGCTTTCGTTTTTCCCATTCTATATTTTGAATCTTCAATTTCTTTTGCTAAAATTGCTATTGTTTTTTCTGTTCTTTTCAATTCAATAGAACAACCAGACCTTTTCATTTCTAATTTGTATTTATACATTTTATCTAATGCTTCTTCTTGTGTTTTAGCAGTAAATGTTTTTCTAATTACTTCTCCTGTTTCTATATCTTTTCCTATTGTTAAAGTTGCTTTATGTTGTTCATTAATATAGAACTTATCGCATTTATCAGCATTTTTACATTTTCTACATTTATCACAATTATTCATTGATCTTTTGTTTTTTCTATTTTGACAAACAGATTTATCTTTGCATTTCTTACATATAGGACACATAGATAATTCAGAGTTCTTTTTTTCTGTTTTTATTATATATGTTCCGACTGTATAACCTTTATTACTCATAATATTTCCTCCATTTCTTAAATTTTTTGAGGAAATACCTTGCTCAATTTATAAATTGGTAGTATAATTATTTTACAAATATATCAAACAGGGTATTTCCTGTTTACTAGAAGATTTAATGTGCTAGATTAAGTCTTCTTTCTTTTTATTCTGCCATAATTCGTTTATGGCTTAAAAATTCGTTTAGGCAGTCAGCTTTTATCCAAAATTTTCTGCCTATCTTTATGCTTGGAAAATCTTCTTGATGAAATAACTTCAAGCATTTCTGTTTTCCAATATGCAATAATTTGCATACGTCATCCGTTGAGTATAATTTGATGTTGATGTCTTCTAAATTCTGCATATTTTTTATCTCCTTTCCTTGACAACATTTACTTAATATAGTATAACTATATTGTGAGAGATTTGTCAAAACTATTTAAAATTGTAAATTGATTATATAATCATATTTTATATTTGTCAACATATTTATAAAAATATTTTGAAATATTTCACATTTTATTTTTAGGGGGATTAAAAAATGCGTAAATTACCTCAATATTCTTTTAATGAAGGATTTTATATATGGTTTGATATAAACTCTAAGGAGGAGTATTATTCAACACCATTATATATGTATAAAACCGATTTTAATGATGATTTATCTAATTATAAAAGGGTAATTATACAAGAAAAAGACTTTTATAAAAAAAAGCCAAGCAAAAAAAATTCTGCTCCAAAACATCCTGCAACTATTCTTTATCCTTTTGCTGAGCAATTTGGAAGACTTTTGATAAATTTATTAAATGCAGACTTTTCAAACTTTAATAAAGCATATAATACATTTTTCTATTTGTATGGATTTGAATTATTAAGAGAATATGTACCAGATAAGGAATTAATAAATACATATAAGTCTGAAGAAGAATTAACAAAAATAATGAAAAGAGTATATGAAGATAGTTATGGATATGTATCAGATATGCAATATAATTTTAGAAAATGTGTAGATTTTGTATATAATTTAAATGGAAATGAAGAACTAAAAAATAGCAAACCAGGTTCAAAATTTATTGCATCTTTAGTAACACATCATAATGATGTATATTCATATTCAAGTGATATAGAAGTTATTTTAGATACATATTCAGATAAATATTTAAAATATGGTAATCAATCATTAAATAAACTAACAGAAGAACTTGATCAAGACGATTCTTTTATACCAATGACTAATGTTTATACAAGTGAAAAATTAAGTAATATTGTTTTTGTTGTATTAGAACAATTTGTAAAAAATTCTAGTTTACCAATAAAACAATGTCAGCATTGCAATAGATATTTTATTCCAAAAATTAGACAGGATGAAATATATTGTGATTTGCCAAATGAAGATGGAAAGAGCTGTAGAGAAAAAGGTGCAAAACAAACATATAAACAAAATTTAGAAAAGATTCCTGCTTTACTTGAATATAGAAAGGCTTATCAAAAGAAGTTTATGGAAGTTGCTAGAAATAATAATAATAAACAATTAAAAAAGGATTTTGATAGTTGGAAGAAAATTGCACAAGGTAAGATAAAGGATTACAAACAAGGAAAAGTTACAGAAGATGAATTATATAAGTGGATGATAGAAAATAAATAATAAAGGAAGGTGTTCTTATGAAATTAAAAAACGTAACAATTAATAATTATAAATCATTTGGAGAAGAAGATAATTCCTTATTTATTGATGAACTAAATGTAGTTATTGGTAAAAATGAATCTGGAAAATCTAATATAATAGATGCTTTAGCAAATATAAATAAAATTAGTTTTACAGATGAAAAGTATTTTTTTCCTAGAAACAGAAAAACTAATAAAGATATTAATATAGTGTTAAACTTTGAAACATATAAAAATGAAAAAACATTTTATGGATTTCAAGGTAATGCTCATATAGAATTAAAAACTTATGGTGATTATTTACTTTCAGGAGATTTGTCAGAATTTATATCAAATAATGAAAAATATAACTCTCTCTTAAGCCAAATTGAAGAATTAAGAAAAATAGGTATATCTTTTCAAAATCAGAGTTCTAAAACTACATTTAATGAAATGCTAGAAAATTTAACTTGTGCTAGTACTAATATATTTGTTTACTACAATACTTATGAAACAATTCTAAATTCATTAAAAAGAACAAATAACGAAAATTATATTAATATAGCTAATTTAATAGAGGAGGCTATAAACTTTCTTCAAAGTTTATATAATAATTTTCCAAATTTTATTAAAATTGAAGATAAAATGTTGAGTTCAAGATATAATACTCAAGATATATTAGAAGATACACTATTAGAAAAATTTTTATCAATATGTAATATTGATGTTGAAGAATTAGTTGAAAAAATGAACTCAACTGATATATCAGATATAAGAAATTATGAAAGAGATATAAATAGTAATATAAAAAATTATTTTACAAACGAATTTAATAATTTTTATAGCCAAGAAAATGTGGAGATAGAATTTGCAATAAACTCAAAAGAAATTAATATCATGGTAGACACGACGCAAAGATATTTAGATTATGATGAAAGAAGTAATGGTCTTAAATGGTATATAAGTGCATTTATACAATTACAGTATATGGAAAAAAATAATACAAAAACAACTAAAAATAATATAATTTTAATGGATGAACCTGGAGTTTATTTACATGCTAATGCTCAAAAAGAACTCACAAAGCTATTTTCGAATTTAATAAAAAATAGAAACCAGATAATTTATACAACACATTCTCCATTTATGGTAGATATTGACTCTATACAAAATGTTCGAACTGTAATTAAAGATGAAGTTGGTTTCTCACACATATATAATAAAATTACAACTATTCCTACAAGTTCTAAATCTACATATGACACAATTACACCTTTAACGAATGCGCTAGGATTAAATTTAAATTATAACATTGGGCCAAACTTTAATAAGAAAAATATAATTGTAGAAGGTATATCAGATTATTTCTATTTATACGGATATTATAAAAGTAAAAACATTAAGAATGTGCCTAATATTATACCCTCTACTGGTGGAAATAATATACCTGCTATTGCATCAATATTGTTTGGTTGGAATTGTGACTTTAATATATTATTAGATCAAGACGATAAAGGTCGTTCTGTATATGATAGTATAAATGACTCAAAGCAACCATTTTCAGATAAATTGATTTTTATAGATGGAAATTTTGAAAAAATTTTAGGTAATGATTTCGAAATAGAAAATTTATTTTCTACTAATGATCAATTAAAATTTGGAATTAATAATGAAGATTATGTGGAACATAAATATAATTACTCTTACAATACATATAATAAAATTTTGCTTCAAGAAGATACTTATGATGAGACAACAATTAAAAATTTTGAAAAAGTAATTGAAAAATTAATAACCGAGATAGTAGGTGATTAAGATAAAAAGAAGACTTAATATATTTATAGATGAAAGTGGAGATTTTGGATTTGTAGATGGAAGTTCAGAATTATATGGAGTTTCTTTTACAGTACATGAAAGTGATGATTCTATTTCAAATGACTTAGAATATTTAAATAATAGACTAAAAAAAGCAAAATATGATGGGATGATACATCTAGCAGATTTAGTAGCTAAAAGAGGAGATTATACTCACTTTAATTTGGAACAAAGAAAAAATATTTTTTGGTCTATATTTTACTTTTCAAAAAGAGTAAAAGTAAAAATACATACAGTTATAATTGACAAGAGGTTTAAAAACAATAGAACCCAATTAAATAGAGAATTAGCATTAGAAATAAGCAAGTTTTTAAACTCTATAAGTGAATATATGAATGAGTTTGAAAAAGTAGTTGTCTATTATGACAATGGACAAGAAGCATTAGGTGCTATTATAGATACTTTATTAATTACAAAAAATAATGTAGAACATAGAATTGAATTTGATCATAAGGAAAAAAGATTATTTCAAGTTTCTGATATGCTAACATTTGTAGATAAAATTGTATATAAACATAATCATAATATGCCATTAACAAAAGCAGAAAAATATTTCTTTAGTGTAAAAGATATTTTAGGAATTATAAGACAATTAAAAAGCAAAAGATTATAATAAAAAGCCATTCGTTTGAATGGCTTTTTGCGACGCTCAGCGTCTACGCGGGTTTGGTCCTTGTGAGACCAATATTTATTGCTAACGATTACCATTAGCAAGGGTCCAGTCATAATCTAGTAAATTATTTCAGACCCAGTAAATAATATTATTTATAATATATATTATTCTTCCTGATAGATAAATTATACACTATTTTTTAAGATTTGTATATAATTTTAAAAAAAATTTTGAAAATAGTTGAAAAAATTTTTTTATTGATGATATAATATATTTGGATTTTTGTATTAATTATTATAGAGGTGATTTATAGATATATGAATATTAATGATGTCAAAAAAACGATGCAAAAAGCTGTTGAAAATATAGTTTTTATTGGAATAGAAAAACGGATATTTTCAAGCTGAAAAAAAAGAGGAACTTATTACAAAACTTATAAATGTTTTGAAAAATGGTGTTGAATATGACATCAATGGTAAATCAGTTTATGGTGTATATGTATCTGGTCAAAAAAAATTATATTTCAATGCTAAAGTATATAAAGATGAAGAAGAAGCTATAATTTATATGTTGCACGAAATGAAACATGCTTTAGATGATAATGAAAAAAGTATAGGATTTGATTCCAAAACATCTAATATGGGTGTTGGTGGCAATGAAGGTGCAACTCAAAGATTTGCAACAGATATGGCTGAAGCAATATTGAATATTCAGATTCCGGAAACATTACATAATTCATTAGGAATACAAATAAATACAAATTTAGATGAATATCAAATTGAAGATAAACTAAACGAATTATTTTGTAAAGCAATCGGAGTAAGCAGAGCAGATTTTTTACAAGCACAAAATGAAGAGAGCAAAGAAGCTTTTAATAGAATGATAGAGAAATTTAATAGATATGCTAGTTACGAAGATTTTAGAAAAGCTTTAGATGGTATTTATAATATTCAAGAAGAAACATGGGTTGACGAAAACGGAAATTTGCTTGAAGATGAAGCTAAACCTACACAAGAACAGACTGATAGAGCAAAAGCATTGATAAAAATATGCGAAACTCAAATTGTTCAATATATTCAAATGACGGATATAAAGAAATTAGAAAAATTAAAGGAGGATTTTATTATGCCAATGAATGAATATGGTGAAATAGTTAGAAATGACAATGATTTACAAAATAGAAGTATAAATCAAATAATAGATGAGAGTATGGATGCCAAAGAGATGTTGTATCAAGAAGACTATTTAAAATATCAAGAATTTCTTACAAATGGATTAGATTTAGGAAATAATGAATTGGTTTTCATTTCTGGTTTAGGAGGTTTTCCATTTGACACTATTTTTGAAGGTGAAACTACTATGAAAAAACTATTGAAAGATTCATCAAAGCCTTTTACAGAAAAAATATATGTACGTTCAGATGATACATATAAAGTTGCTGAAATTTCATTTGATATTAATGGGACAATAAAAATTGGGGATTTTGGTAATGTTGAATCATTAGATGATATTGTAGAATATATAGAACATTCAGAAGTAATTGGAAATGCACCAGAATATGTTAGAATTTTAGAATTACAAGGAAAAGATGAAAAAGCTCAAAAGATTCAAGCAAAATATGAATATTATCAACAAAATAAAAGTAGAATTGATGAGATAAAAAAAATAAGGAATCAAAAAAATAACCAAGCATCTGAAATTGAGATGTTAGCGAAACAAATGTATTTTGGAGATATTGATGAGATTACAGCTAAAGATCAAATTGATAATTTTGATTTTGATGGTCAATCATTTGGAGAAGTTGAAAGAACAGGAGTTGTTATTTTAAAAGAAGATTTACAAGAAATTTCAGAAGACCCACAAAGTATAGAATCAAGAAGAAAAGTACTTGACGATTTGAATAGAGCTCAATCAAATGATTTAGAACAAGAAAATCAAAATGAACAAGGAGAATAATTATGGTTACTAAAGAATTAAGTGAAGCAGCAGTTGAATTCAACTGTATATTAAGCAATGCGTCACCAGAGATTATAAAAAAAATACCTAAAAGTTTTATTAATTTTATGAAAGATATTGCTTCAACAACTTATAAATTTGATTATGATAAAAGTAAAAAATTGAATGAACAAACTTTAAAACTTGAAACGAGAGGTTTAATTTCTTTAGTATATTCTGATTATATTTGCAATGATAAGGAGAAAGAAGAATATATTAATAAATGCCAAAATTATTTGAAAATAAAGGAGCAAGAAGCAAGAGAAAAGTATAATCCTGACAAATTATTTAAAAACTCAAAACTAAAAACAAAAAAACTTGAAAATATAACTGCAACAGAAGAAACAGCAATTGTCGAATATAAAGAAAAAAGTTTCATACAAAAAATATTTAATAAAATCAGAAAGTTATTCAAAAAAAGTTAAAAAATACGGAATGTTCTATTTAAAGTCCATTCCGTATTTTTGATTTAGTCTATTATTCCAATTCTTTTAAATAATAATAAGCATTCATACTACATTTAAAATAAATTTCCTTTTCTAAAATATCTTGTAAATTATTATATAAAACAATAACTTGTGATAAATCCTTGCATTCTACTGTACTTAATCCATTTTCTAAATAAGTTTCATCAAGTAATTTTTGAATATTTAGGTTTCTATCCATAATTTTATGGATTCTTTCTTTAATTTTCTTATATTTTTTATTATTTTGACTTAAATATTTCCTTATATTTACAATGTTTTCATAAAAATCATCAGTTTAATCTTCTATAAATGGTTTTAAATTTTTTATATTATGCATTTCAATTCCTACTAGTATATATCAAAATCTATTTCATCTTCATAATCTTGTTCAAATTGTTTTACATCGAGTTGTTGTTCAAAATCAATATTAGAATATGTTTCTTCGTTAAAATCTCGTATAAGGTCGTCCTCGCAAGGATATGAGAATTTATTACATATCCATTTCATAAACTTTTTGAAATTAGTTTTAAATTTGTCAATAATTTTATTCAATTTACTATTTTCATATTCTAAATTATCAATTTTGCTTTTATATTTTGTTTCCAAATCTTTTATTTTATTTTCGTATTCAACATCAATAGCTTTTGCAGTTTTTTCAACTTCTTGTTGAAACATATTTAAATTAAATCTTAAATTTCTGTTTTCAGTTTCTAATTTGAATTTTTCTTTTTCAAATTTCTCAGATTTATCAATAATTGTAGTTTGTTTTGACAATTCTTTATAAAGCGATATATTCTCATTATATAATTTTTTTATCAACTCATCTTTAGGTTTTATGATTTTATTTTTTATTTTTTCATCTCTATTTAGCATAATTTTTTGGAAATCCTTTATATCGGGTGTTTCTGGTAGTTCTAATTTAATGCTATTTAGTAATTCTT
>MNRR01000037.1:3778-25915 GCA_001916055.1 Clostridium sp. 28_12 | reverse complement strand
TTTTACTCCTTGGTTTTCAAATAAAATAATTTCATTCTTTTTTTCGTCCATACGAACACATCCTTTATTATATAAAATTTAATTCTTAGTATATTTGTTGGTATTTATATATTATAACTTTTTGCATTTTTGAACTATTGTACATATTTTATAATAAGAACAAATTTTTTCAATTATTTTCGTTTAATGTTACCTCAAATATATTATACTGTTTGATTTTCTAAAAGTCAATTTCTATTGTTTCAGTACTGTAGTGACGTATGATTCATTTTTCTTGTCCCATTTTTGTTGCAAAATTAACATAAATATGTTATAATATATTGTATAAAATATATTTTAGGAGGTTTCATTATGAGAAAAATGAGTTTGGAACAAATGGATCACGTGCTTAGACACGTCGAGATGCATGCAAACGAGTTTCGGCATGGTAATTTCACCAAAGGAGGAGATTATTTAAAGAAACTCAAAGAAGCACAAGAATTAGCATTAGAAGTTTCTCATGACATTATTCATGTTATGAGAACAAAGCAGTTCAAGGGATATGAGAATGCAGACTTCTCATATGATATAATCCTTCCAAATGACTACAAGCATCATCGATTCCGTCACTTTGATGCTGCCAGTTTCCAAGTTGGTTGCAAATTAAAAGCTACAATGGATCTTGATATCGTACCAGACAGTATGATTCAACTTTCATGTGATGACGCTGAACAGCAGATGAATGAGCTCGGCTGGGCAATTCAGGATGCAGCGGTATTCATTAAGATTCTTGAAGAATATTTTAATAAGCCACAGATTGCTTACAGGCAAATGGAACTGGAACAGGCAGATCATTTTCTCCGGCATATTAAGATGCATGCTGAAGAACTTGAAAACGGAAAATTCGTTAAAACTTCGTCATATTTGGAAAAGCTCAAACTTGCTCAGTACAAGGGTAAAGATTTGGCGCATGACCTCTTTCATGTTATGCGTGAAAAAGGCTATGACGGATACAAAGACAATGACTTTGACCCATATGTACCTCTGCCAGCGGATTACAAGCAGAATCATTACCATGAATTCAGAAGATTTGACTATGATTCTTTCAAGGAAGCAATCAAAATTAAATACATTCTGAATCTGGGAATGGTGATGGAAAGAGACATTCCTCTTTCAGAAGAAAAGGGAAATGAACAGATGGCAGTGTTAAAAGCTGCTATCGAGGATGCCGAAGTATTCATTACCACGCTGGAAGAGTACTTTAAGGACAAGTAAAAACTTCCTAAAACCCGGGGTTGCAATTTAACCCCGGGCTTTCTTTTAATTTTTATAATTTCTTAAATATGAATCCATTTTTTCAATAAATTCTGCATTATTCTTAGTTTGAGTCATTTGCGTAATAATTTGTTCTGTTACATCTGCTACTGGTAAATTGTTTAATGCTTTTCTTAATGCAAAAACAGTTTCCATTTCAGGTTTTGTTAATAATAAGTCTTCTCTTCTTGTTCCTGATTTATTTATGTCTATTGCTGGGAAAATACGTTTTTCTGATAATCTTCTATCTAAGTGTACTTCCATATTTCCTGTACCTTTAAATTCTTCAAATATAACATCATCCATTCTACTTCCTGTTTCAATTAATGATGTAGCTAAAATTGTTAAACTACCACCATTTTCAATGTTTCTTGCAGCACCAAAGAATTTTTTTGGTTTGTGTAATGCAGCTGGATCAAGACCACCAGATAATGTTTTCCCTGATGATGGCATTACAAGGTTATACGCTCTCGCAAGTCTAGTAATACTATCTAATAGGATTACTACATCTTTATTATGTTCTATTATTCTTTTTGCTCTTTCTAATACCATTTCTGCAACTTTCACATGATGTTCTGGCATTTCATCAAATGTTGAATATATAACTTGTCCTTTTATTGATCTTTTCATATCTGTTACCTCTTCTGGACGCTCATCAATTAAAAGTACAATTAATTCTACTTCTGGATTGTTTGCAGAAATACTATTTGCTATTTTTTTCAATAATGTTGTTTTTCCTACTTTTGGTGGAGCAACAATCATTCCCCTTTGACCTTTTCCTATAGGTGAAATTAAATCTATAATTCTCATTGCATATTCTGTTGGTACTGTTTCCAATTTTAATCTCTCATTTGGATAAATAGGTGTTAGTTCATCAAATCTTTTTCTCTTTGCTGATTTTTCTGGATGTTCTCCATTAACTTCTCCAACAAATATTAAAGATGGGAATTTTTCACCTTCTTTTGTTCTAGAAATTCCTTTTACTATATCTCCTGTATCAAGTTTGAATCTTCTTATTTGGATTGGTGATATATATACATCTTTTGGACTTGATAAGTAATTATCTCCTCTTAAAAAACCATATCCATCTGGCAATACTTCAAGTATTCCTTCTACTATCTCATCATCATCATTAGTTACTTTATAATCTATTATAGATTCTTCTGCTTCATCTAATTGTTCTTCGTCATTTTTATCATATCTTATTTCTTGAGCTTCTTCGTTTTCTTCTTGTGGCTTTGATGTTTCTGCAACCTGTTTTAATAATTCTATCAATTCTTCTTTCTTTAGTTTTGAAATATTTTTAATGTTTTGCTCTTTTGCAAAATTTCTCAACTCTAATAATGTCATGTTCTCTAATTCTGACATAAGTACCTCCTATTATTTAATTTTTATTTTTAATTTAATGGATTTTTTTATTGAAGTTAATAAAAATAAATCCTTAAAACTTGAATGTGCTTTAAGGATTTACTTGTTACTATCGATATAAACTCTTTCATTTGGTAAATACATTCCTAGTTTTTCACGTGCTAATTTTTCTATATATTCTAATGAATCTGTATTCTTTTTTTCTTGTTCTAAATTTTGTTTGTTTTGTTCTAGTTCACTTTGTGCCACTTCTATTTTTGAAGATAATTCCTTTATATCATCTCTGTAATGTGATATGTTTATTTGCTGTTTTATTAACATAACTATCCATACTATTAATGCTATTAAAAATGCATTCCTAAGTAATTTTTCTTTTTTCATATGTACTCTCCATTTTCTTGTTAAAAATTCTTATATATATATATTATTCTCCATTTTTTACAATTTTCCCCTTTTTTGTCGTAAGTTTTTTTGTAAATTTAATAAATATTTTAGAAATTATCGAATACATTGTCTTAAATGGTATTATCAAAATTCTAATTATATAGCTGAAAATTGTCGAAAATATTTTTACTATTATGTTGCTTAATGTAAATATGTATAATAATATTCCAACAATTATTCCTAGAAAAATAAATATTCTTATCTCTCCATTATTAAAAAACCAAATACTATATAAAATCAATATTCCAGTTAAAATCCAAAATAAAATATCTTGTATATATGTTATTGTATTTGAAGTTTTTATACTTCTTCTTAGAATTCTAAAAAAATCGAATAAAACTCCTATTACTACTCCTGTTAATGAAAAAACCAAAAATAAATATGCTTGATTTTGAGCCATAATTTTGCCTTTCTACTTGAAAATTTTGCTTAGTATTGTTCCTGCACTTTTCTCTTGTTTTGTTTGACTATATGCTAAACTTGAAATTTCTCCTTCTATTATTACTTCTGCTGTATCTAAACTTAATTTATTAATTCTGATATTTTCTCCTTTTACGGTTAATAAGCCTAGTTCTGTATCTACCATTACTACTTGATCGTCAAAACTTAATACATCATTTACTCCAGATACACTTAACTTCCCCCTATTTTCTAATACTAAATTTTGAACTATGTTGGAATTTACATTTATATTCATATTTTTTCTTTCATCTATCATATTCTTTCATCCTTTCGTATATATTATCTATACTAAATTATAATATGCAGAAAATAGCATAAATAGAACTGATTGAATCTAAAAAGAAGATGCTAATTAAAGCATCCTCTAATCATATTAAACAAAATTTTTAAAATCTTTTTATTTTATCCTTTCTTCAATACTTTTTAGCATCTCTTGATATTTATTTAGTTTAGCCTTTTCTTCGTTTATTTTTGCTTCTGGAGCCTTATTAACAAATCCTGGATTAGCTAACATTTTACTTGCTCTTTCAATTTCTGCTAGAACTTTTTTCTTTTCATCTTCAAGACGTTTTTTCTCTTCTTCTACATCTACTAATTCTTCGAACGGAATATAAACTTCCATTCCATTTGAAATAATCGAAATAGCATTTTGAGGTATATTGTCTTTATTATTTTGAATTGTAATTTCGTTTGCGAATCCTAGTTTTTCAATAAAAGCTTTAGATTGTTCAATCTCATTTTGATATTCCGCTGTAACAAAAATTAATTTTGTTTTTTTACTTGGATGTACATTCATATTTGCTCTAACATTTCTAATTTGTGTTATAACATCTTTTAAGTTTTCTATAAAGTCTTTGCTTGTATCATATTCTATTGAATCATTTGCTTTTGGCCAATCTGAAACCATCAAGTCCCTATTATCAGGATTTACAAGTTTTGCATAAATTTCAGATGTGATAAATGGCATAAATGGATGCAACAATTTCAAGCTGTTTCTAAGTACATAATTTAATACATAACATACTTGTGCTTTTTCTTGCTTATTTTCGCTGTATAGTCTTGATTTAGCCATTTCTATATACCAATCACAGAATTCATTCCAGATGAAATTATAAATATTTTCAAGTGCTACACCTAAATCATAATCATCAATATTTTGTGATACAGTTTTTATTAAATTGTTTAATTTATTTAGTATCCATCTATCTTCAACTCTTAAATCTGTTTCTTCTTTAATGTCATCTTCTAATGAATTAATTACGAATTTTGATGCATTCCATAATTTATTAGCAAAGTTTGATGCTTGATCTAATTTTTCTGGCATATATTTGATGTCATTTCCTGCAGAAGTTCCATATAATAATGAAAATCTTAATGCATCAGTACTATATTTGTCTACTATATCTAATGGATCAATTCCATTCCCTAATGATTTTGACATTTTTCTACCTTGGCTATCTCTTACTATTCCATGTATTAAGATATCACTAAATGGCTTTTCATTCATTAATTCTAAACCTGAGAAAATCATTCTTGCTACCCAGAAGAATATTATATCATATCCTGTTACTAATACATTTGTTGGGTAGAATGTTTTTAAGTCATCTGTTTCATGTGGCCAACCTAATGTTGAGAATGGCCATAATGCTGAACTGAACCATGTATCTAATGAGTCTTCATCTTGATGTAATTTCGTTGAACCACATTTTTCACATTTCTCCGGAGCAGTTTTGCTTACATTTATATGTCCGCATTCATCACAATAATATGCAGGAATTCTGTGTCCCCACCATAATTGGCGAGAGATACACCAATCTTGAATATTTTCCATCCAGTTAAAATATGTTTTTTCATATCTTTTTGGAATAAACTTAATATCATCTTCTTTTACTGCTTTTATTGCAGGTTCTGCAAGTTCTTTCATCTTTACAAACCATTGTTCAGATATTCTTGGTTCAATTGTATTGTGACATCTATAGCACTTTCCTACATTGTGAGTATAGTCTTCTGTTTTTACAAGTGCTCCTATTTCTTCTAACTTTTTAACTATTAGTTTACGTGCTTCTAATGTTGTTAAACCTTTATATTCTGGAACTAAGTCTCCCATTATTGAACTATCATCAAATACTTCTACAATTTCCAAATTATTTCTTAGTCCTGCTTGATAGTCATTCATATCATGTGCTGGTGTAATTTTTACACATCCTGTTCCAAATTCTTTTTCTACAAAATCATCTGCAATTATTGGAATTTCTTTATTCATTATTGGTAGTATACATGTTTTTCCTACAATGTCTTTATATCTTTCATCATCTGGATGTACTGCTACTGCTGTATCTCCAAGCATTGTTTCAGGTCTTGTTGTTGCAACTATTACATATTTATCTGTTCCTTTTATTTGATATCTAATATGCCATAAGTGTGATGCTTCTTCTTCAAATTCTACTTCTGCATCTGATATTGATGTATGGCATGATGGACACCAGTTTATCATTCTTGTTCCCTTATATATTAATCCCTTATTATATAAATTAACAAATTGTTCTAGAACTGCATCTGATAATCCTTCGTCCATTGTGAATCTTGTACGGTCCCAATCACATGAACATCCAAGTCTACGTTGTTGTTTTTGGATTGTTCCGCCATATTCTTTTGTCCATGACCAAGCTCTTTCTAAAAATTGTTCTCTTGTGATATCAGCTTTTGTTAAGCCTTCTTCTTTTTTCATTTTTTCTACAACTTTTACCTCTGTTGCTATTGCCGCATGGTCTGTTCCAGGAATCCATAATGTGTTATATCCACACATTCTTTTATATCTTATTAATACATCTTGCAATGTTCCATCTAATGCGTGTCCCATGTGTAATTTCCCTGTTACATTTGGTGGTGGCATTACTATGCAATAACTTTCTTTTGTTTTGTCCATTGATGGCTTAAAATAGCCTTTTTGTTCCCATTCATTATACAATTTTTCTTCAAATTCTTTTGGATTGTATTTGTCATTTAATTTTCTTTCACTCATATTTTTCATTTCCTTTCTTAAAAAAATTTTACATTGTATTTACAAGAAAATACTTTGTCAGGTTCTAATTGATTTATATTTTCTTTATCTTTAAAAATTTGATTACTATCAATTTTATCTGCTGTATTTTGCCATGGTTCTATGCAGACGAAAGGTGCTCCTTTTTTTGACCACAGTGCCAAATATGGAAAGCCTGTAAAATCAAATTCTAATATTTTTTTATTTGTTTCTTTACTCTGCAAAATAACTTTATTTGATTTTATATTTTTCATTATTATTGAATCATTGTCAAATATGTTTGTTGTTAGATGTATTTTGTTATTTTCTAAAATATTGTTTGCTTTTTCTGTGTCTATTAATCCATTTTTTAATTTTAAGAATTTTATTTTATCTTCTTTTTCATCAAATACTATTTCATATTGTCCTGTACTATAATCACAACTAAATGCTGGATGCCCTCCTAATCCAAAATATATTTTTTTATTGTCTATGTTTTTTACTTGATATTCTACTTGTAGAGTGTCTTCTATTATTTGATATATTACATGTAATTCAAATTTATATGGATATTTTTTAAGTGTTTCTTCATTATATGTTAATACATAATGATTTTCTTCAATTTGGTTAAATTCCATGTCTCTTGCAAAACCATGTTGTGACATTTCATATATTTGTCCTTCTATTTCTGTTTTTGAGTCTTTTATTCGTCCTACTATTGGAAATAGTATTGGTGATTGACGGTTCCAAAATGTTTTACCATCAAATAACATTTCTTTTCCATCACATTGTATACTTGTTAATTCTGCTCCTTGTTTTTTGGTTTTGATTTTTAACATCTTTTTCTCTCCTTTCTGCTACGAAAAAATAACTCGCCTATATGCTTATTTGCATAAGGGCGAGTTTATATCTCACGGTACCACCTTAATTATTATCTATTTTGTTTTTTGATAACATCTTATTTTGCTTTAACGCAGCATACGGATAATCTTAAGTTTATTGTCAGATTATCAACTCTAAAGCTACCTTCCATTTACCTTTGTTTAAGAAGCTCCCAGCCTTCGACTTCTTTTCTCTACTAAATAAGTATAAATGTACTCCTCTTTTTCTTCGTTTTTATTTTTATGCTAATATATTATCATATTATTATGTGAATTGCAAGTATTTTATTATATTATTCCTCAATTCCATAAAATAATTTTAAAACGCTTGTATATCCTGGAAATTTTACTTTTCGAATACAATCAATGACTTCTTTAACATTGTATTCTACATATAATTGGTTATATTCTACTTTATTTTTATTAATGTTTAATATTCCATATGGTGCATAGTTAGTTTTTCTAGGACATCCTAATGCCCCAGGATTTATGTATGTTTTACTATTTTTAAAATTATAAACTTCTTTGTGAGTATGTCCATACAAATATATGTCGGCAGCTATCCCATTAAATATTATTTCATTTTCTTCTACACTAGCTCTTTTTATGTGTTTTCTAAAACTTCCATCTTTGTTCATTGGATAGTGAGCAATATAAATTTTCTTTCCTTCTGTTTCATATATTATTTCTTTGGGCAATTTTGTCATAAATTCTAGTGATGAGTCACTTAATCCTTTTTTTAGCCATTCATTTCTTTGTAATTGCTCATCACTTACTTTTATTTTTTCATCATGTACTACTTTTGGCATTCCTTCAATTATATATTTTTCGCGATTTCCTCTTACTGTAATTATTCTATCCTCCATGCTTATTATTTTTTGAACAACTTCTTCTGACCTTGGAGCTCCACCTATTAAATCTCCTAAGCAAATTATTTTATCTATGTTTTCCTTTTCTAATTGTTTTAAGACTGCGTCTAACGCTTTTTTATTTCCATGTATATCTGAAATTATTCCTATTTTCATAATATTTTTTCCTTTTTAATATATTTTATGTGCTATAACCTCATTAACTTCTTTAATATCTTTTCTTTTGGTGTAAATACCATATATTTTATGTAATATTTTTGTATTGGATTAAAAAATGTATCTAATAGTAAGATATCTTTTATTCTAAATTTAATTCCTTTTTTTCTAAATAATCACAAGTAAATAATTTACAGGAAATACATTTTGCTCCGCATGTATAATCATCCTTCAAATATTCACATAGAACTAATTTTGATAATGGGCCTAATGCTTTATATTTGAAGTGATGGCAACATTAATATTGAAAAATGATATTACATTCTTTATTTTTAAAAGCTTTTTTAATATTTTTTATAATCTTTATTTTTTAAACTATTGAAATCAATTTTCAATACCATTTTTTTATTCTTTAATAGACTAGCTATGTTTATCTTATTTACATCTATAAAGTTATTTTCTATATCTGTATTTACTTTTAAATAGTAATTATTGCTAAGTTTAATGTTTGAATTCACTTTAATCAAATCCTTTCTTAATAGCAATTGTTATAGATTTCTATTATAATAAAACAATAAATATAAACTAAAAGGAATGAGTCCCATACAATATAGGATTCATTCCAAAGCCTTTTAGTATTTAACTAAAAATGCCTAATTTTTTGTGTTCAGTATACTTATTTTAATATTTTATTAAAAAGCTCTTCTAAATAATTCTATAAAGTCTTCTCTTGAAACTTCTCTTGGGTTACCTGGCTTGCAAGGGTCTTGCATAGCCTTATCAGCTAACATTCCAAAATCTTCTTCTCTTGCCCCAACCTCTCTAACTGTTTGAGTAATTCCAACTGATTTAGAAAGTTCAGAAATCATCCATACAAATGTATTTATAACATCTTGGTCATTTAAGTGTGCCGCATCTGGCCTACCAATTTCACATAAAATTTCTCTGAATCTTTGTGCTGTTGCATGGTCTTCACCATTGAATCTCATAACTGTTGGTAATAATATTGCATTTGCTAAACCATGTGGTGTATCATAAACAGCTCCTAATTGATGTGCCATTGAATGTACAATTCCTAAACCTACATTTGAGAATCCCATTCCAGCAATGTATTGAGCTAGTCCCATTTTTTCAACTGCTTCTTCATCTTTCTCATTTACAGCTGCTGGTAAATATTTAAAGATTAGTTTTATTGCTTGCATATGGAACATATCTGACATTGTGTTATGTGCTTTTGTGATATATCCTTCTACTGCATGTGTTAGTGCATCCATTCCTGTTGCTGCTGCAATTGATTTTGGCATTGATGCCATTAGGTCTGAATCTACAATTGCTAATATTGGAATATCATGAGGGTCTACACATACCATCTTTATTTCTCTTTCTTCATCTGTTATTACATAATTAATTGTTACCTCTGCTGCTGTTCCTGATGTTGTTGGTAATGCTATTATTGGCATACCTTTATTTTCTGTATTTGATACACCGTTTAATGATACTATATCTGCTCTGTCTGGGTTTGTCATAACAATTGATATACCTTTAGCTGTATCTATACTTGAACCTCCACCAACTGCAACTAATACATCTGCACCTGCATTTTTACAAGCTTCTACACCATCTAATACATTCTTTATTGTTGGGTTTGGTTTTACTTCTGAATATACTTCATAAGCTATTCCTGCTCTATCTAAAACTTCTGTAACTTTTGCTGTTACTCCACATTCAAATAATGCCTTATCTGTTACTACTAATACCTTTTTAAATTTTCTTTTACGAATTTCTTCTGGTAATTCTTCTCTTGCTCCTTTTCCAAAATATGATGTCTCGTTTAATACAAATCTGTTAACTGACATAATTTTTTCACTCCTTCTTTTGATTTTTTTAAATTTCTTTTGAATTTATATAAAAAGTTTTTAACTTTTATATCATTTTAATTTTCGGCATAGTCAGCTGGAATCTCAAATACTGAGCTGTCTATGTCATTTGTTAAGCTAACCTTTAGTAATTCGTGCTTATCTCCATATATTGTTTTTATATATACTAAATTGTCTTTACTATCAAAATAAAATCTAGTTTTCACATCATTTTCATCTAAATTTAATGAGTTGGATAGTAAAAACATTGTACTTCCACTGTATTCTTCATATTTATATTTTTTTCCTTTTACTTTTTCAGTTCCTTTAGTATATTCTTTTCCCATTATCTCTTTTATTCCATCTATCAAAAAAGTTTGATCTACATTGTTTCCTTCATAAATATAATATTCTTTTCTATCTGGTAAAATTAAATAAGTACTATTTTCTTTTATTAATGTTTTTGTATGATTTTGTGTTGCAGAATCTTCTTCTTTTGAATATTGATCTATTAATGTTTTATCTCCATCTTTTATTATAATTGTTTTATTATTATCATTTTGTTCCCATTTAAATTGATAGGCCTGGCTTGAATTAAGTTTATTATATACTTTTGCTAATTCTTGCACTTTACTATTTTTGTTTCCTACAATTTTGCTTACAAAAAATATTATTCCTATAATAACTAATATTATTATAATTAAGTTGATTCTTTTGTTTTTTTTCATTTTATCTCCGACCTTTCGTTCTTCATAATTCTGTATATTATTATATCAATAATATTTTTCGTTTACAATATTTTTTGACAATTTTTTTACTTCTTTTCTGAGTCAACATATTCTAAGGTTCCAGGAATCATTTTATCAACAAAAACAACTCCGTCAAGATGATCACATTCATGTGCAATTGCTTGTGCTAACAGCTCTTTGGCTTTGATTGTGATTTTCTTTCCGCTTCTATCCAAAGCTTCAACTACAACTTCTTTTGGTCTAATCATTTTAGCATACTGATTAGGAAAACTTAAACAGCCTTCTTCTACTTCTTGCTCTCCTTTGGTTTTGATTATTTTAGGATTAATAAGGATTATAACTCCATTTCCATCATCAATGTCAATTACCACAACTCTTTTTAGCACACCTACTTGTACAGCTGATAATCCGACTCCATTATGTTTATACATTGTGTCTATCATGTCATCAATCAATGTTTGAATTTTATCATCAATTGTTTCTACCTCTCTTGATTTTTTTCTTAGTATTTCATCTTTTTCATATCTTAGATTTCTTATTGCCATTTTTATCATTCCTTTCTATTTTTAGTTGGCATAGTAAACATTATAATTATTTTTAAATCATATTATTAGGATTAACATCCACACTAATTCTGGTATTTTTATAATTTGAATCATAAAATTTTTTCAAACAAGTATTTATAACACTATTTGCCGATTCTGTCATATTTCCCTTTATAATAATCCTCCATCTAAATCTGTTTTGAATCTTATCAATAGGTGATGGCATAGGTTTTAAAACATAAAATTCTTGTTCACCTAATCTAGCTTTTAAATAATTATAAACTCTAGTAGATGCTTCTATAATTTCTTTTTCATTTAAACTATTGAACCCGATTAATATTATATCGCAAAATGGTGGATATTTCAACTGTTCTCTTAAGGCAATTTCTGTATTATAAAACATCTTATAATCTTGCTTTTGAGCACATATAATACTAAAATTATCTGGATTGTATGTTTGTATTATTACTTTTCCATCTAATTGTTCTCTTCCTGCTCTTCCAGCAACCTGTGTTAAAATTTGAAAGGTTCGTTCATTTGCTCTATAATCATCTATATTTAGACTACTATCAGCTGCAATTACACCAACTAATGTTACATTTGGAAAATGATGACCTTTAACAACCATTTGTGTTCCTATTAAAATATCGATATTTTCATTTTTGAATTTATTTAAAATTTCTTCATGTGAATTTTTCTTAGTAACTGTATCTATATCCATTCTTATTGTTGATGCCTCTGGAAATAATTTATTTATTTCCTGTTCTAACTTTTGTGTCCCTGTTCCAAAATATCTTATTTTTGTACTATGGCATTCTGGACAAACAGTTACAACATTTTCTTCATATCCACAATAATGACATTTTAATTTATTCTCTGTTTTATGGTATGTCATACTTATATTACAATTTTTGCATTTTACTGTATATCCACATTCTCTACACATTATAAAAGTCGAAAAACCTCTTCTATTTAAAAACAAAATTGTTTGTCTGTGCTGTTTTAAATTTTGTTCTATTTCACCATATAATTTTGTACTTAACATTGATCTATTTCCATTTGCTAACTCCATTTTTAAATCTACTATTTCTACTTCAGGTAATTTCGAATTATTTGCTCTTTTACTTAATTCTAATAAAGTTACTTTTCCTTGTTGCGCTTTATAATATGTAATTAAATCTGGAGTAGCACTTCCTAATACTAATGGGCAATTATTTTCTTTAGCTATTCTTTTTGCAATTTCTTTTGCATCATATTTTGGAATTGCTTCTGACTTATATGAGCTATCATGTTCTTCATCAATTATTATTATTCCAATGTTTTCTGTTGGAGCAAAAATTGCAGACCTCGCACCAATGATTATTTTGGCTTTTCCTTCTTTTATTTTATTCCACTCATCATATCTTTCACCTATTGATAGTTTACTATGTAAAACAGCAATTTCATCTTTATTAAAACGTGCTATAAATCTATCTATCATTTGAGGTGTTAAAGATATCTCTGGTACAAGTACTATTGCTGTTTTTTCTTGTTTTAATGCTTTGCCTATTAGCTGTAAATAGACTTCTGTTTTACCTGATCCTGTTACTCCATATAATAAGAATTGTTCATAACTATTAATTATCATGTCTAATACTACTTTGTCATAAGCATTTTTTTGTTCATCTGTAAGTTTTAAGTTTTTTGTTTTCTCGATTTTCTTATTTGCAAGTGGATTTCTTTCTATTTTCTTTTCTACAATTTCTACATACCCATTTTTTTCTAAGGTTTTTACTATTGCTCTACTTCCATCTGTAAATAATTCTATTTCTGGTACTGTTGCACCTTCATTGCTTTTTAAGAATTGTAATATCTTTTTTTGTTTTTCTGATTTAATTTTTCCCATTTCTATATCAAATTGGATTTCATCAATATCTTTTTTTAAATATACAGTATTTATTGTTTTATCTTGTACGTTTTTTTCTGACTTTTTGCTCTTGGTTCCAGGTGTTAACATTTGTTTGATACAATCAGATACATTGCAAAAATATCTTTTCGCCATCCATTTTGCAAGTTCTATTTGTTTTTCTGTTAAATTATGTTTTATTTTTACAATTTCTTTTACTTCATATGTAGTATTTTCTTTTATTCCTACTACATATCCTTCTTCTAGTGTACTTGATTTTCCAAATGGTACAAGCACTGTGCTTCCTATCATTATTAGTTCTTCTAATTCTATAGGTACTTTATAATCAAATGTTCTATTTAGTCTTTTTGCTGTTCGATTTATTATTATCTCTGCTATCATATTTGATTAGAAGCCTCCTTTTCGTATTTTCGTTTATATCCTATCATAAAAAGACTAAAATGTCCATAAAATCAGCAAATTCGTTTATTCGTTGATATACAAGGATTTACCCTATTTCTTGTGAGTAAACTTTTGTGCTTTTTGCTGTATAAAATTTCATGAAATTTTATCTAATTGTTGGATGCTGAAATGGAAGCAAAAATTGGTTATTCCAAAAACGAAAGATCAACATTAATAGCAGAAAAAAATGGTCAAAAATGGTTGATAAATGGGATTTATGCTTATCTCAATTTAAAATTATGTATGAAGGCAGAATATAAAATAAAGCCTAAAAATAATAGGCTTAAGAAGGATTTTTCTTAAGCCATATTAAACTTACACAACTTTTACGATAGTACTGACAATTTAACTTCCACTTTTCTATTATATAATTAATACTAAACTTTAAAAATTATATTTTCTATATTTTTTATAAGCAATAAATCCACTTAACGCAACTACAAAAATTATTCCTCCATACATTGCATATTTAACTCCTGCTTTTGGCAGTATTCCTGGAGCGACAGAATCATCTCCGCCTGTTGTTCCCCATTCACTCCATTTAAAGTCTGAAGATCCATAGAATAACATATACCAATTACCAGAATCATAAACACTAGCCTGAGCCAATGTTACAGCCTCATTTGATGTATATTTACCATTTTCATCAATTGTTCTAATATATAAATAATAGTATTCATCATTTTTTAGTCCTTTTAAATCTATTACAGAATTTTCTTTTGATGTCCCTGAACCTGCATTATATTCAATTGCATATGAATCATTAGTATCAGCATTTAATGTTTTATCATATAAGCCAGAATTTGATTTTGCAAATGCCATTAAACTTGAAAATCCATTTGTATCTTTATTTTTTATCTTTTGTAAAATACTTGTATCAGTTATTTTTCCAACCTTAATCTGTATCTGTCTATTGTTTGAGCTTTCGTGAGTAAAATTCGTTACAATTTGATCTTCATCATATGTCATAAATGTTGCAAAGAAAGCATCGCTATACATAGATTCTTTATATCTATCTAATTTATTTCCATATGTAGAAATATTATCAGTTAATCCATCTTTTTCTAAAACTGTTGCATATAAATCTTGATTTAATTCCACATATTTTGCAACTTTATCAATATCCGATGTTTTAAAAGTTTTAGAATCTTTATCATATGATAATGAAATTCTATTATCATCTGTACTATTTACACTTGGTTTATTGCTGTTAGATGTGATAAATAAATAATAAAAATGATTATCTTTTGGAGTTACATTTGATATTTCTATTATTGCTTTTGATATTCCATATTTTTTTAATTCAAATTTTGCTTTTGAAAAGTCTGTCCAATCTCCTTCAGTTGTTGTGCCTGAATCATCAGTTCCTGGTTGTTCAGGATCTGTTTTAGGTTCTTCTTTTATCTCTGAAGAATAACCCATAAAGTCATAATATGTATTTGTTCCATTATCTATCTTTACCCATAATATAAAGTGTGCTGTTCCAGTATAATTTGAAAAATCTAATTCTATATTATTTGAAGTATTTGTTGTTGTTTTCCAAGAATTTGTGTAATTTGGTATTAATGCTAAATATTCTGCCTGTAATGTTTCGACTTGTGCTTTCGCATTATTATAATATTCAGTATATTCTGCATATGCTGTCTCATAATTTGTTCTTGCTGTTGCTATTTGCTCTTCTGTAGCAGTTGTATCTTGTTGTAAATCTTGATATGTTTGTTTTAGTGTAGTTAAATTTGTTTCCTTTTCTCTTATAGTTTGATTACTTGTTTCTATATAATCATTTACTTCATCTGATTTAGCTTTAATGCTATCAAGTTTTTCTTTTGTTATATCTACTTTTTGATATGAAATATTATATCCTGATGCACTTGATGAAAGTGTTACAGTTCCCTTACCCACTTTATTTTGTATCCAAATTGTACTTGGTAATGTAATATAATTTTCTGGATCTATTTCTCCAGTATATGCTTGTACTTTATATACACTTAAAAATAATGGTGCTATAAGTGTCATAATAATTGTTAATATTAATAATTTTCTTTTCATTTTTTCCTCCTAATTTTTATTTTTACTATTCTATATTTATTATATTTGCTAATATTCCGTTTACACCTCCAAATATTTTAATATATAACTTATCTCTCACATCAAATTTCATTTTTCAATCCCCTTTACCAATTCTTTTCTACTCTATTTCATTAACCTCTTTTTCATCTTCCTCTTTCTTTTCTTCACTATCAGAACTTGAATTTTCTAATCTTTTCAATCTTTCAATTTCTTTTTGGATGTCTTTTTTTTATTGTTCCGCTTTTTTATTGTGTCCATTTGCTATTAAAGATACTAAAAGTGAAATTTGTAAGTTCCTTTGTCCTACACTTCTTGATGTATAATAACTTGAAATTGCTTTGATAATCAAATTACTCTTTTGTATTTCTTCTAAAGAAATATTACTATTTTCCATTTTTTCTTCCTTTTATTTATATGCATGCAAAAGGAGGATTGCAGTCGCAACCCTCCTTTTGCTTTCGCTTGTTGTTTTCTCTTACTTCAGGGCATTAATCTGTACAATGTACCAGAGTCCATAATCATAGTATGTTGTAACTCCGTTCCATCCACTGTACCAAAGCCGAATGTGTTCATATGCTTCTGTCTTGCTTTCATAGCCCTTAGCTTCGATTAATGTGTAATGTCTTGTGTCGATCATGTCATTTCCTCCTCTGAAAAATCAGAATTTGTTGTTGTTTTAGCATTTACCCTTTGGTAAATCTAATTCTATTATACCACTTTTTATCGAATTTTTCAACTTACAGTACAGTTTCAACTATTTAATTTCAACTTTTTATTTTAACTATTATTTTCTATTTCAAAATCAGATGATATATATGAATTATTATTCTTTATATTTTATTTTATAGACAATTATTGGTAATAAAGTCATCATCAAACACCAAAGTCAAAGCCTTGATTTTTCTAATCTTCATAATATCCTTCATTATTTTTAAATTACATATATTTTATATCATAAATCGACACAAAACACAACAATGCAGACTATATATAAATATTAAGTTTTTATTGCACTTTTTTTACAAAATCATTACAATTTAAACACATTTCTGTAACATTTGTAATATTTCAATAAAAAACACAGTAAAATGAGATATTTCTCACATTCTACTTTGTTCTTCTATTCTTTTTTCATTTTCAATAATAGTCATAATAACTTGAACAGTTTTTTCAAAATCATCATTTTTTATAACATAATCATAAAGCTTGATTTTATCTTCTTCATATTCTAATCTACCAAGTCTAACTTCAATGTCTTGAATATTATCTCCTCTTTCAATTAGACGTCTTTTTAATTCTTCTTTTTCTACTTTTAAAAAGATAGTTACAATTCTTGTATCATTTCCTAATATCTTTAAAAGATTTTCAGTTCCATTTACTTCTATATCTTTTACTATTATTTTACCTTCTTTAATTTTATTACTCATAAGTTCTCTTGAAGTTCCATAATAATTACCGTGATGAAGGTCATATTCATAAAAATCACCTTTACGGATTTTTTCTTCAAATTCTTCTTTACTAATAAAATGATAATGGTCTCCTTCTACTTCGCCTAGTCTCATATCTCTTGATGTGAATGAAGGTAATGTAACTATATTAGGCATTCTTTTTATTAATTCTTTTTTTATTGTATCTTTTCCTGCGCCAGATACTCCTGATAATATTACTAACACTATTCTTCTCCTCTTTCTATTGCTTCTTCTTTAGCTTCATCTGGTTCAATGATTTCTACTTCGCCTTCTGCAATTTCATTTGCTGCAAGCGTAACTGGTGATTCTTCTTTAACTTTTGTTTTTACTTCTGCTCCACTTGCTATTTGTCTAGCTCTTTTTGATGTTGCTATTACTAATTCATATCTATTTTTTGCTTTTTTTAATAATTCTTGAACTGTTGGTTTAACCATCATTTTTAATCACCTCCATTTTTATTCTTCTGCAACTACTGGTGCAGGCGTAATATCTTTATCAACTCTTCCTGCCACAGTCTCTGGCTGTACGGCAGATAAAATTATATGTCCAGAATCCATTATTAATACAGCCCTTGTTCTTCTACCACATGTAGCATCAACTGCTGTTTTTCCGTCTTTTGCTTCTTGTATCATTCTTTTTATAGGAGCTGAATCTGGACTTACAATTGCTACTATTTTATTTGCAGCTATTATATTTCCAAATCCTATATTTACTAATTGCATTTTTACCATCCTTTCTGCATAATTTTTCAATATTTATTTAATTCTTCTGTTTTTTAAACGTCTTTTATATTACCTTTTAATTTTACTACATATTTGTCAATAAGTCTAGTGGATAAGCTTAAAATTCTTCATTTTTCTCTTCTATTTTCCTTCTTCTTTTTTATTTTTTCTTCTTGGTATTATTTTTTTTGGTTCATCTTTCACTATTTCCTTTATATCACTCAAACTATTTAATTTGTCTTGTTGTATTTTTGTGTAAAGAATTGCTGATTTTAATATGTAATATACCCCAATTATGTTTGCTCCTGTCAATGAATATATTTCTATATTACTTCCTGATACATATATCATATGTTGTGTTAATAATACAAAAATTGCTATTATGAGAAATTCTATACCATTAATAAAAATTAATTCTTTTCCATTTCTATAAGAAATTTCCATAAATACTATTGATATTACTAAAAAAACTAAGCTTGATAAATGCAAATAATCTTCTAGTTCATATGCATCTAGTTTTGAATATTGCTTACTAAATAATATAAAATACCCCATTGTTATAAGTCCACATACTAAATTAACAAATAACTTATTTGTTAATATTTTTTTTATTTTTTCCATCTTATTTATCTCCTTGTCATTGTTCTAATTCATAGGTAATCACACTAAGTATATTAAGTGCCACAGTTTCTGTTCTTAAAATTCTATTGCCAAGTGTTACTATCTTTGCACCTTTTTGTTTTAATAATTCAACATCCTTTTCTTCTAGTCCGCCTTCTGGTCCTATTACTACTCCTATTTTGATTTTTTGTTCTGTTTTTTTGTATTGCTTTAATTTTAGAAGTTCTTGCTTTATTGTATTTTCTTTTTCATTTTCATATGCTACTAGTACACTATCATATTTATTAATTAATTGTGCAATTTTTTCTACATTAACTATATTTTTAATTTCAGGTATTGTATCTCTTCCGCTTTGTTTTGCAGCGCTTTCTGCAATTTTTTGCCATCTAGTTATTTTTTTCATTTCATCTTTAGATGCTATTTTTACTACACATCTCTTCATTTCTACTGGAATCCTAATTCTACTGATTTTTGTATTATTAATTCCATTTTTTCTGCTTTTGGTAGCCCTTGATATATATCAACTTCTATTTTATTATCATTACTTTGCAATTCTTCTATAATTTTAGTTAAAATACTTTTTTCTTCTATTTTCTCAATTTCACATATATATGATTTCTTAGTATCTTTATCGCATATTTCAATGTCTTCACCAATTTGCTTTCTAAGTACATTTTTTATATGTTTGATATCTTCTCCTAATATTTCTATTGTTGTTTTTTTTACTTGTTCCTTTTTTACAAAAAATCTTGGCATGTTTTTCTCCTTTAATGTATTTATTATATTACTTTTTTTGTTCTTTAGCAATATCTCATTTATATTATTTTTATATTCTATCCAACAACTTATTTCTAGTTTCTATACTTTCAGTAGCAATCATTTTATTATTATCTATTAAATATTTTGTAGTATTATTTATTATAAGTAATACAGCTTTATCTAGATCTATTGTTGCCAATTTTCTTTCTGATTCAATATCAAACTTTTCTGATTTTCTTGTTAATTCTACTTTATCTGAAACATATATTATTTTAGCTAGTGTATCCATTTTAGGACTTGTAGTTGTATGATATTCTATGGCTTTTGCAATTTGCTCACTAACTCCATATTTCTTTTTAGCTATATCTGCGCCTATTTTTTCATGTAAAATAGGGACATTTAGTTTTTCAAATTCAGTTATTTCTATATTGTTTTCTTCTACATATTTAAGCATTTCTTCTTTTGTCATTTCTTTGGCATTATCATGAAGTAATCCTGCAATTTTAGCTGTTTCCATATCAACTTTATATATCTTAGCTAACTCTTCTGCCATATTCATTACACCTATTGAATGTTCATATCTTCTTTCTGATAGTACTTGTTTTAAATCTTTTTTAATTTTTTCTATATTTTCCATTTCTTTACCTTCCTTAATACAGAAGACCGTGAGATTCACGGTCTTTAAGTATTGCTAAAATTATTTTAACCAATCTGGATTTGCTAAATACCAATCAATTGTTTTTACAATTCCATCTTCGAATTTTGTTTCTGGCTCCCATCCTAATTCTGTTTTAATTTTTGTTGGATCTATTGCATATCTATAGTCATGTCCTTTTCTATCATCAACATGTTCAATTAAATCTTCTGATTTTCCTAAACGTTGTAATATAAGTTTAACAATTTCTATATTTCTTTTTTCATTATGTCCACCTATGTTATATCTTTCTCCTGCTTTACCATTATGGAATACCATATCTATTGCTTTACAATGGTCTTCTACGTATAACCAATCTCTTATATTCTTTCCTTCTCCATATACAGGTAATTTCTCATTATTTAGAGCTAATTTAATCATATGAGGTATTAGTTTTTCATTATGTTGATATGGTCCATAGTTATTTGAACAGTTTGTTACTGTTACATTCATTTTATATGTTGTATGATATGCTAATGCAACTAAATCAGAACTTGCTTTTGATGCTGAATATGGACTACTTGGTTGAATTGGAGATGTTTCAGTGAAATATCCTTCTTCTCCTAATGCACCATACACTTCATCTGTCGAAATATGTACAAATTTGTTTTCTGAACCTTCTCCCCATGTTCTTCTTGCTGTTTCTAATAGTGTATGTGTTCCTAACACATTTGTTTTTGTAAATACAAATGGTGTTTTTATACTATTATCTACATGTGATTCAGCTGCAAAGTGAATTACACCATTTATTTGATATTTTTCAAATACTTCTTGCATTTTTTCAAAATCACATATATCAGCTTGTACAAATGTAATTTTATCTTTTACTTTATCTAAATTTGCTAGGTTTCCAGCATATGTTAATTTATCTACTACTATTATATTATAATCAGGATGTTTATTCACAAAATATTCTGCAAAGTTTGCTCCTATAAATCCTGCTGCTCCTGTTACCATTATATTTTTCATTTTTCATTTCTCCTATCTGCACACGTGAGATCGCTTTTTTTCGGTGCAATTTTGCACACGTGAGATCGCTTTTTTTCGGTGCAATTATAAATTTTTAAATAAGTCTGTTTCTTTTAATTCTTTTAAAGATGGCCATTTAGCATCTTTTTCAGATGTTAATAAATCTTCTGGTTTTAAATCTCTCATTGGCCATTCTATTGCAACATCTGGGTCATCAAATTTTAATCCGCCTTCTGCTTCGTGATTATATATATCATCACATTTATATGCAAATTCGGCTTCATCTGATAATACTAAAAATCCATGTGCAAATCCTTTGGGAATCATAAACATTTTTTTATTTTCTTCTGTTAATATAACTCCTTCCCATTTGCCATATGTTTTGCTACCTGGTCTTAAGTCTACTGCTACATCAAATACTTCGCCTTTGATGCATCTTACTAGTTTTGCTTGTGTGTTTTCTTTTTGAAAATGTAATCCTCTTAAGACTCCTTTCTTGGATTTTGATTGATTGTCTTGGACAAAGTCATAATTTAATCCTATTTCTTCAAAATCTGCTTTACTATATGTTTCCATGAAGTATCCTCTATTGTCTCCAAAAACTGTTGGTTCTACTATACATACACCATCTATTGATGTGTCAATTCTTTTAAATTTTCCCATCTTTTTTCATCCTTTCTATTCTTCCCCAAAAACATCTTCTGCTACATCTTTTAAATATTTTCCATAGTCTGTTTTCATGTACTTTTGTGCTAATTTTAATAATTGCTCATTATTTATCCAACCTTTATCAAATGCGATTTCTTCTGGGCAACAAATTTGTAGTCCTTGTCTTTTTTGGATT
>MNRR01000037.1:0-3732 GCA_001916055.1 Clostridium sp. 28_12 | reverse complement strand
CCATGTCATTCCTCTACCTAATTTTTCTACTTTTAGTTGTCCTCGTTTCATATATTCTTCATTTACCGCAGTTATTTCTAGTTCTCCTCTTGCTGATGGTTTTACATTTTTAGCAATTTCTATTACTTCGTTTGTATAGAAATATAGTCCTGGTACTGCATAATTTGATTTTGGTTCAGTTGGTTTTTCTTCTATTGATACAGCTTTTCCATCATTATCAATTTCAACTACTCCATAGGCTCTAGGGTCTTTTACGTAATATCCAAATATTGTTGCTTCATTTTCTCTTTCATTTGCTTCTTTTAATTTTTCTGCTAAATGTTCACCATAGAACATGTTATCACCTAATATCATTGCAACATTATCTTCTCCTATAAAGTCTTCTCCTATTATAAATGCTTCAGCTAGCCCATTTGGTTTTTCTTGAATTTTATATTCGAATTTCATTCCCCATTGACTACCATCTCCTAATAAGCTTTTAAATGTTTCTGCATCTCTTGGAGTTGTAATTATTAGCACATCTCTTATGTCTGCTTGCATTAAAATTGATAATGGATAATATATCATTGGTTTGTCATATACTGGCATAATTTGCTTTGAAATTGCAAGTGTTAATGGATATAGCCTTGTTCCACTCCCTCCTGCTAAGATTATTCCTTTTCTGTTCTTCATATTTCTCATTCCCTTCACAACTATTTCTCTAGTTTTTTTGCTTCTTCTAAATATCTTCTTAAGCCATCTTTCCAATTTGGAATTTTAATTCCAAATGCTTCTAGTTTTGCTTTTGACATTTGAGAATTAAATGGTCTTTTGGCTTGTGTTATTTTCATCATTTCTATATATTCTTCTGTTGTTACTGGATTTACTTTACATTCAATTCCTTGTTCTGCAAGTATTTCTTTTGTAAATTCATACCAAGTTGTGTATCCTTCGTTTGTTGCATTATATATTCCATATGGTATTTTTTTGTTTATTGCTTGATATATTATTTCTGTTAAGTCTTTTGCATATGTTGGACTTCCATGTTGGTCTGATACTACATTTATTTCATCTCTAGTAGAACCTAATTTTGTCATTGTTTTTACAAAGTTGTTTCCTCCAACTCCATATAACCATGCTGTTCTAAAAATATAGTATTCTTCCATATTTTTTTCAATTCCTTCTTCTCCACGCAATTTTGTTTTTCCATATGCTGTTACTGGAGCTTTTGGGTCATCTTCTTTATAATCTTTTGAAACATCTAATTCTCCACCAAATACATAATCAGTTGAAATATGTACAAGTTTTGCACCAGCACTTTTTGCTGCTTTTGCTAAATTAGCTGGTCCATCTCCATTTATTTTGTCTGCTAATTCATAATTTTCTTCTGCTTTGTCTACTGCTGTATATGCTGCACAATTTATAATATATTCTGGCTTTAGATTCATTATATAATCCATTACCGCTTTTTCGTTTGTAATATCTAATTCTGCTACATCTGTTGCTATTATTTCGTTTTCTTTTCCGAATCTTTCTTTAACTTCTTTTGCTAACATTCCATTTGCACCTGTTACTAAAATCTTCATTTCTATCTTCCTTTCATATTTTAGTTTTTATTTTTTTCGTGACTATCATATCATTAAATACAAAAAAGTACAAGTTTTTTCTTGTACTTTTTACAATTATTTATTTAATCCTTTTCTTCCTGGATATATTGCAATCTCTCCTAATTCATTTTCGATGTTTAGTAATCTATTGTATTTTGCAACTCTATCTGTTCTACATGGTGCACCAGTTTTTATTTGACCAGCATTTGTTGCAACTGCAACATCAGCTAATGTTGTATCTTCTGTTTCACCACTTCTATGTGATACAACTGCTGTATAACCATTTTTCTTAGCTAGTTCTATTGCATCTAATGTTTCTGTTAATGTTCCAATTTGGTTTAATTTGATAAGAATACTGTTTGTAACTCCCATATCAAGTCCTTTTTGTAATCTCTTAATATTTGTTACAAATAAATCATCTCCAACTAATTGAACTCTTTCTCCTAATCTGTCTGTTAGCTTTTTCCATCCATCCCAATCTTCTTCTGCTAATCCGTCTTCAACTGAGATTATTGGATATCTTTCACATAAATCTGCTATGAAATCTATCATCTCATCACATGTTTTTGTTTCATTAATCTTCCAGAAGTGATAGCATCCTTCTTTTCCTATTTTCTTAGCTTCATCATACATTTCTGTTGCTGCTAAATCCAATGCTAAACAAACTTCTTCTCCTGGTTTATATCCAGCTTCTTTGATTGCTTCTACAATTAATTGAAGTGCTTCATCTTCGTCTTTAACATTTGGTGCAAATCCACCTTCGTCTCCAACACCTGTTCCTAAACCTTTTGATTTTAATACTTTCTTTAATGTATGATAAATTTCAGCACACATACGTAAACATTCTTTAAATGATTTTGCTCCAACTGGCATAATCATAAATTCTTGTACACTTAGTGTTGAATCTGCATGTTTTCCACCATTCATGATGTTCATCATTGGAACTGGCATTGTTTTTGCATTAGCTCCACCAATATATTTATATAATTCCATTCCTAAAGATTCTGCTGCTGCTTTTGCAACTGCTAAAGATACTCCTAATGTAGCATTAGCTCCTAATCTTCCTTTATTATCTGTTCCATCTAATTCGATAAGTGCTTTGTCAATTGCAGGTTGGTCATATGCATTCATTCCTTCTAATTCTGGTGCTATTATTGTATTTACATTTTGTACTGCATTTAATACACCTTTTCCCATATATCTTGATGAATCTCCATCTCTTAATTCAACAGCTTCAAATGCTCCTGTTGAAGCTCCTGATGGCACCATTGCTACTCCAACTGAACCGTCTATTAATTCTACTGTAACTTGTACAGTTGGATTTCCTCTTGAATCTAATACTTCTAAAGCCTCTATGCTTTCAATTTCTAAATAATTTTTCATAAAAATTCATTCCTTTCTCATTATATTATGAAGCATTTATTAAAAAGTTAATCAAAAAGGGCAAAGTAATTGATAAAATTAATCATTTACTTTACCCTCTTCCTAAAAATTATTTCATTGCTTCTTCAACTGCAACAGCTACTGCAACTGATGCACCAACCATTGGGTTATTACCCATACCGATTAATCCCATCATTTCTACATGTGCTGGTACTGAAGATGAACCTGCAAATTGTGCATCTGAGTGCATTCTTCCCATTGTATCTGTCATACCATATGAAGCTGGTCCAGCAGCCATATTATCTGGATGAAGTGTTCTACCTGTTCCACCACCAGAGGCAACTGAGAAATATTTCTTTCCTGCTTCTAGTCTTTCTTTTTTATATGTTCCTGCAACTGGATGTTGGAATCTAGTTGGATTTGTTGAGTTACCTGTAATAGATACATCAACATCTTCCATCCACATAATTGCTACACCTTCTCTAACATCATTTGCACCATAACATCTTACTTGGCTTCTTTCACCATCTGAATATTTAATTTCTTCAACTACTTTTACTTTTCCTGTAAAGAAATCAAAATCTGTTTTTACATATGTAAATCCATTTATTCTTGAAATTACTTGTGCTGCATCTTTTCCTAAACCATTTAAGATTACTCTTAATGGTTCTTTTCTTACTTTATTTGCAGATTTTGCTATACCAATAGCTCCTTCTGCTGCTGCAAAACTTTCATGTCCTGCTAAAAATGCAAAACATTTTGT
>MNRR01000036.1:18742-39188 GCA_001916055.1 Clostridium sp. 28_12 | reverse complement strand
ATTAAAAGGAAAACAAGGTAGATTCCGTCAAAACTTATTAGGAAAACGTGTTGACTATTCAGGACGTTCAGTAATCGTAGTAGGACCAGAATTAAAAATCTATCAATGTGGTCTTCCAAAAGAAATGGCTATAGAATTATTTAAACCATTTGTAATGAAAGAATTAGTTGAAAGACATTTAGCACATAACATAAAAAGTGCAAAAAGAATGGTAGAAAGATTAAGCCCAGAAGTATGGGAAATACTTGAAAAAGTAATCAAAGACCACCCAGTAATGTTAAACCGTGCACCTACACTACACAGACTTGGTATTCAGGCATTTGAACCAGTATTAGTAGAAGGTAGAGCAATCAAGTTACATGCATTAGTATGTGAGGCATTCAATGCTGATTTTGACGGTGACCAGATGGCTGTTCACTTACCATTAACACCAGAAGCACAAGCAGAATCAAGATATTTAATGCTTGCAACAAATAACTTATTAAAACCACAAGATGGTAAGCCAGTAGCTGTACCAAGACTAGACATGATTTTAGGAAGTTATTATTTAACAATGACATTAGATGGAGAATTAGGAGAAGGAAAATACTTCAAAGATCCTGATGAAGCATTAATGGCATTCCAAAATAAAGCAGTTTCAATACATGCAAAAATCTTTGTAAGAGTAAGCAAAGAAATTGATGGAGAAATGAAAACAAAGAAAATTCCAACAAGTGTTGGTAGAATAATATTCAATCAAGGAATTCCTCAAGATTTAGGATTTATAGATAGAAAAGAAGATCCATTCCAATATGAAATAGATTTTCCTGTAATGAAAAAATCAATGGGAACAATTATTGAAAGAGTAATAGACAAACATGGATTAACAGAATCAGCAGAAGTAATAGATTATATAAAATCATTAGGATTCAAATATTCAACATTAGCTGGTATAACATTCTCTGTTGCAGACGTTCAAGTCCCAGCGACAAAGAAAGATATCCTAGCAGAAGCAGATAAACAAGTTGAAAAAGTTAGAAATCAATATAGAAGAGGTTTAATAACTGATGATGAAAGATATCAAACAGTTGTAGGTATCTGGGAAAAAGCAACAAATGATGTAAGTAAGGCTATGGAAGAGAACTTTGGAGACTTAAACCCAATATACATGATGGTTAAATCAGGAGCCCGTGGTAATATGAACCAGTTAAGACAGATCGCAGGTATGCGTGGACTTATGGCAAGTACTACAGGTAAAGCAGTCGAAATTCCAATTAAATCATGTTTCCGTGAAGGTCTAGATGCTCTAGAATATTTCATATCATCACATGGTGCTCGTAAAGGACTTTCAGATACAGCTTTAAGAACAGCCGATTCAGGATATTTAACAAGAAGATTAGTAGATGTATCACAAGATATAATTGTTAGAGAACATGATTGTGAAACAAATGAAGGTCTAATGTTAGAAGATATTAAAGATGGAAATCAAATTGTAGAAGGATTAGAAGAAAGACTAGAAGGAAGATATCCATTAAATGATATAACAAATCCTGAAACAGGAGAATTAATTGTAGATAAAGACACAATGATAAATAAAGCTATAGCAAAAGAAATTGTAGCAGCAGGAATAAAACAAGTTGTTGTTCGTTCTGTAATTGGATGTAGAAGCAAACATGGTGTATGCCAAAAATGTTATGGTATGGGACTAGCAAGAAGAGAATTAGTATCAATTGGTGAATCTGTTGGTATTATAGCAGCACAATCAATTGGTGAACCTGGTACACAGTTAACCATGAGAACAATTCACTCTGGTGGTGTAGCTGGTGTAGCAGATATTACTCAAGGTCTTCCTAGAGTAGAAGAAATTTTCGAAGCTAGAAAACCAAAGGGTGTTGCAGTAATTACAGAAATAGATGGTAAAGTTAAAATTTCTGAATCTAAGAAGAAATTGGAAATAATAGTAACTTCTAGTGATGATTCAAGAACATATACAATACCATTTGGTTCAAAATTAAAGGTTAAAGATGGAGACGAAGTAAAAGCTGCACAACCACTTATAGAAGGCTCTATAAACCCAGCTGAAATTTTAGCAATAAAAGGTCCAGAAGGAGTTTATGAATATGTGATTTCAGAAATTCAAAAAGCATATAGAAGTCAAGGTGTTGATATCAATGATAAACACATCGAAGTAATAGCAAGACAAATGCTAAGAAAGATGAGAGTTGATGATGGTGGAGATACAGACATGTTCCCAGGTTCTTTAGTTGACATGTATGAATTTGAAGATAAAAACAAAGAAGTAGTTGCAGAAGGAAAACGTCCTGCAACAGGAAAGAGAGCATTACTTGGAATCACAAAAGCATCACTTGCTACAGACAGCTTCTTATCAGCAGCATCATTCCAAGAAACAACAAGAGTATTAACAGAAGCTGCAATAAAAGGTAAAGAAGACCACTTAATAGGATTAAAAGAAAATGTAATTATTGGTAAGTTAATCCCAGCAGGTACAGGTATGAAGAGATATCAAGATGTTAAAATTAAAGTGGATGGAGAAGATGAAGAAACTATTGCTAAAAAAGAGTATAGCATGAAAGATGATGATTCATCTGAACAAGAAGCTAAATAAAATAAAAAATGCACTACAAAAATGTAGTGTATTTTTTGATATATTTCTATTGAAAAAAAATTAAAGTTATGATAAGGTGTATTTATTAAGTAAAAGGAGAAAAAATGAAGGAAACATTTAAAGTAAGTTTAATAACAATTTTTTCGATAATTATTATATCATTAATTGTGAATCTTAGTGATATAGAACCTGTCAAAAAGGCTGTTTCAGAATTGTATTTAAACAGTATTGATTACAATGTTGTAATGAATAAAGATGGGAGCATGGATGTAGTAGAAACATGGGACATTAAAATCAATAAAACAAACACATTGTTTAAAACATTTTCATTATCCAAACTGAAATATGGTGATATTGAAAATGTTAAAGTTAAAGATTTAGATAATAATAGCGATTTAACACAAATACAAGAAGAAATGTACCACGTGACTACTGGATGCTACTATGGACTAGAAGTAAATCCATCGACATTTGAAATTGCTTGGGGAACAGGAATGGAAAACAAAAGCGGAAATAAAAGATATCAAATTTCATATACTGTCAAAGATGTAGTTACAGATTATAATGATTGTCAAGAAATTTATTGGCAATTCTTAGAACAAGGACGAAATACAATACCAGCACAAAAAGTTACAGGTACAGTCACATTACCAGAAATGGTAGATAATTTGGATGATTTAAAGGTTTGGGGACATGGCCAATTAAATGGAATTATAGAAAAAACAAGTGCTCAAAAAGTTAGATTTGAATTAGAAAACCTAAATGTGGGAAAAAGATTAGAAATAAGGATTATTACTTCTGAAAAAATGTTTAATTCAAATGTAAACAAAGTAAGAGGGTATAACTATTTAGAGGATGCATTAAAGGAAGAAGAAAAATGGGCAAATGAAGCTAATAAACCACAAAATTACATGTATAATCTGTTAAAAAAAATTGAGGTTTTCCTCACGGTAATATTCTTTATAGGACTAATTCTCTTGGCTAGGGTTAAAAAAATAAAGAAAAAAGAGAATAGTGATGAAGGATTAAAATATTATAAAGAAATTCCAAGAGAAAGTGCTACACCTGCAGAAGCTATATATTTATATAATTTTGAAAGAGAAAGACTAGATGCTGGAAAAGTGCAACGAAATACAGTTGCCGCAACAATTTTAGATTTATGTTTTAAGAAAAAGATTGATTTAAAGATAAACGAAAGAAAAAAGGTTGTTATTTCTTTTACCAATAGTGATACAAAAGATTTAAAAAAGGATGAACTAAAAATATATAAGTTGCTGAAAAAGGTAAGCCAAAATGAGAGGGAATTTGAGGTCGAAAAGTTAAATAAATATGCTAAAGAAAAATATAACAAATATAGTAATTATATAAACGAATTTGTGAATGAGGCAAGGAAAAATTTGTGTAAGTTGAAACTAATAGATAAGAAAAAAGAAAAAAAATATAGAAGTTATATATTAGCTGATATTAAATACAAAATGTTAAATTATTTTTTCGAACGTGTTATACTCTATTCTTATGCAATTCGGAAGCTTATTATTAAATGCAAGCGGAAATGATGTAGCAGTTATGCAAATGTATATGTTAGAAGCAGTATTGATGTGTTTCCCAGTTTTCTTATTGTTTTCATACATGTTTAAAATGCAATCTAAACAAAAAAATAAAATTACAGTTTTAACAGAAGCAGGAGAAGACGAAAAAGAAAAATGGAAAGCTTTAAAAAATTTTATGAGTGAATATTCATTGATATCAGAAAAAGGAATGAATGACCTAGTAATTTGGGAAAAATATTTAATATTTGCAACTGCTTTTGGGCTTTCAGATAAAGTGATAAAAGAGTTTAAAGCTAAATATAAAAGAGTCCTTATAGAAGAAAAGTGGAATGAAAGTGATATAAAAGAAAAATATCCATTATTATACTTTTCATATGGTTTTGACTATAATTATATTAATACAAATAGTTTTTTTAATTCAATAGCTACATTGAACTCAAACGTTTCAAGAGCATATATCACATCTGCAACAGAAATAGCTTCTCATCGTCGCATAACTTCAAGTGGAAGTGGCTTAGGAGGCGGATTCTCAGGTGGCGGTGGAGGCCGGAGGAGGTCGGAGGCCGGAATGGGCGGAAGATAATAAAGAGTAAAAAAATATTTGGTAAAAAATTGGAGGGAGTTAATGTTATTAGATGATAGGACAGCTTACGCTGAGGTAGAGGCCATATTAAATATATTAGAAGATGAATATGTGAATAAAATACCACAAAAAGTTAGAAAATTTTTTTCTGATGAAAAAATAGAAGATTATAGACCTGTAATAAATGTAAATGTACCATTAACAGAGCAAAACTTAAAAAGAGAAACAATGATATTGTTAGCTATTCTTAATCTTAATTATTGGTGCGAAAACAAAAATGAAAAACAAGAATTTTTAAATGAGTTATCTCAAAATGAAAATGAAAGAAAAAAACTTGAAGAAAAATATAGTCCAGACAATTTATTTAAAAATAAAAAAAATGAACAAGAAAAAAGTATAGAAAAAATAGATAATGTGGAAATAATAAAATATAAAAAGAATATATTTTGTAAATTGCAGGAATGGTTTGAAAATTTGGTAAAAAAAATAAAACATAAATAGAAAACAATTTTGATGAACAAGAAAAAATATATAGGGAGGGATTGAAAATGAATCTGTATGACAGTATAGAAAATCCAATGGAGGATAGCGAAAAACTAATACAGCTAATTGATTTTTATATAAAAAGCGATGCTCCAAAACGAGAAATATATAATAGACTTATAAGTGGAATAAAAAATAGATATTTTGATAAAGAAAAATATATTAAAGATTATGAAAATTTAATAGTAAAACCAACAAGGGATGAACTATATAAAAATATAGAGAAAAGAATTAATTTGAATGAAGAGCTTTTTGGAGAAAATTCTTTAATATTAAAAAATGTATTTAAAGAATGTCCTACATACGACGAATTAGAAAAAAAAATAGAAGGTATATCAGATGAAAAAGGAAAGAATACATTAAAAAAATGCAAATGGATATTGCAAATACCTAAAGAGAATTTGAATAAAGAGATATATAAGAGAGTAGATCCTGAGCAATGGTATAAAGATGCAAAGAAGTTTTATTCAGATGAAGAAATATACTCATTAGCACCATTTGTTGTATTAAAAAGAGTGATAGAAGAATATTTATTAGATAAAGAAAATGTAATGGGATTTCATGTAAATTCTGAAAAGAAAATGGATTTAGATAAAAAAAATGAAAAAAATGAACTAAAATTTTATATAAATGCAGGAGATGATACATGTAAAGTAGCATCTATGTTTAGAGATAGGTGTGAGGCAAGAAATATAAACTATTACTTTAAAGTAGTTAATCCAGATAAAGATGACTTAGAAAGAAGTGATAAGTTATGTATATACTCTGAATTAAAACATGTACAAGATTATTTGGAAATATTGCATGAGATAAGAAAAGAAAATCCTGAGTTAATATTTGAACAACCACCCATGATGGTTGGAATGTTTGAAAATTGGATAGGAGTGGCTACAGATCATCTAGAAGGTGAAACTTCTTATAATGTAGCAATGAGTAATATTTGTTTAAAAGCATTAGATAAGGTTTGCGGAGAAAAAAAGCTAAATAATAACAATAATATAGAAATGGGGATGTTGGAACAACTAAAAGAAGAAATAGCTATACAAGCAGAAGAAATGGGGTATTCAAAAGATAAAATATGTGTAAAGAAAGATATCAAAAAAGTATTAACTAAAATGAATCCATATTCACCTAAAAATATAAATGCAATATTAAAAATCCATGATGTAAAGAAAAGCATAAGGAAATCACACATTAGTATTTTGGAAGTGAAAGATATGATGAATAGATTGAAAGATACAATTGCTATTAAATTAAAAAAACAAGATAAAAAAGCACAGAATAAAAAAGATATGGGAGATGAACAAGTTATATTTAGAGGAATCACAAAGGGAAGATGAAAATAGATGTTTTACAATAGAGTGGATAAATATTGGAAATGGATATTTATAACAGATAAAAATCAAATATAAAAAAGAAAATATTATAAAAATAAAGTGTGTAAGTTAAATATGATATGTGTTTTATACCTACTTAAGAGGTATTATATCATAAAATGGTAGTAAAACTTATACACTTTATTTTTGAGATTAATAATAAGTTTGTACGAGGGTGCAAAAACTTGACAAAATGGCTATTTAGAAGTATACTAAAATAGTATAAAAAGGTAAGAAAGGATGACAGTATGTCAGGAAATAATAGAAAATTATTTGATAATTTAGTATCAAGGACAAAAATATACTTAGTAATAATATTTATATTATTAGTAATAGTTTCAATATTGAAGCCAAACCTAATAGTACCATCATTAGTAATATATATATTAATATTAGGTTATACATATTTCGCAAACAATAAAAGAAAAAGCGAAATATCAGAGCAATTGCAAGACTTAACACTAACAGTGGACTCAGCAGCCAAAACAAGCTTAATAAATGCACCATTTCCATTAATTATAATAGAAACAGACGGAAATGTAGTATGGAAAAGTTTAAAGTTTGCTACAGAATTTGCAAATGTAGATATTAACACATATATTAATGACTTAATAATAGATATAAAGGCAGAAATTGAAAAAGATAAAAACAAAGAACAAAGAAGAAAATCAATAATTAAAAATATAACAATTGGAAAGAAAAAATATAAAGTACAATGTGAACTTTCAAAAACTAAAAGAAGTGAAAGAAAAAAAGTAGCAGAATATATGGCAATCTTATATTTTATAGATGAAACAGAAAAATATGAACTAGAAAAAGAAAATAAGGATAAAAGTACATGTGTTGGAATAATAATGGTAGACAATTATGAAGAAGTAATGCAAAGAGTAAATGCAGAACAAAAAACACAGTTAATGGCAAAAGTAGAAAGCACAATATATGATTGGGTAAATCAAACAAATGGAATATTAGTAAAAGAAGATAGAGACACATATGTATATATATTTGAACAACGTAATTTAGAAAAAATAAAAGAAGATAAATTTGCTATCTTAGATACAATCAAAGATATTGTAAGAAAAGATAAAATACAATTAACATTAAGTATAGCGATATCAAGTGAAGGAAAAACAGACAACGAAGTTTATAAATCAGCTTCTGCTGCAATGGATGTTATACTTGGAAGAGGTGGAGACCAAGCAGTTATAAGAGAAAATGGAAAATACCAATTCTTTGGCGGAAAAGTAGAAGAAGTTGAAAAAAGAACAAAAGTAAAAGCAAGAATTGTAGCACATGCCTTAGAAGAATTAATTATGGAATGTGATAAAGTAATTATAATGGGACACTCAAATCCAGATATAGATGCAATCGGCTCAGCCCTAGGGGTATATAGAATAGCAACAAGTCTTAGAAAAGATGCTTATATAGTAGCAGATAGAGAATCACCATCAATAAAAGCATTTACAGAATGTTTACCAGAAGAATATGATAATGTATTAATAAGCGAAGAAACAGCATTAAATGAAATCGATTCAGAAACACTATTAGTAGTTGTAGATACACATAAAAAATCATATGTAGAACAAGAAGAACTATTAGACAAAACAAATAAAATAGTTGTAATAGACCATCATAGAAGAAGTGCTGATTTTATAAGCCAAAGTATTTTAACATTCCAAGAAGTATATGCTTCATCAGCAGCGGAGTTAGTAACAGAATTAATTCAATATACTCAGAACGAAGTTGAGTTGCCAACAATAGAAGCAGAAGCATTATATGCGGGTATAATGATGGACACAAAAAACTTTACATTTAAAACAGGTGTAAGAACATTTGAAGCAGCTGCATACTTACGCAGGTGCGGAATAGATATAATTAAGGTTAAAAAATGGTTCCAAAGTGATTTGGAAAGTTATAAAAGAATTTCTGAAATAGTAAAAAAATCAGAAATAATACATGACACAATTGCAATATCAACATATGAAGTACAAGAAAAAGATACAAGTTTAATTTGTGCTAAAGCAGCAGATGAACTATTAACAATAGGAAATATCACAGCATCATTTGTATTAGGAACAATGGAAAATAAAATTTGTATAAGTGGTAGGTCAATAGGAGATATAAATGTACAAATTATACTTGAAAAACTGGGTGGCGGAGGTCACATAACTCTTGCGGGAGCACAACTTGAGAATGTAACAATTGAAGAAGCAAAACAAGAACTTATTCAAAAAATAGATGAATACTTTAGTGAAAAAGAATAGAAAAGGAACGTGATATAAATGAAAGTTATATTAAAAGCAGATATAAAAGGAGTAGGAAAGAAAGACGAGGTTATAAATGCATCAGATGGATATGCTCGTAACTTTTTATTCCCTAAGAATTTAGCTGTTGAAGCTAATGCAGAAAATATGAGCAAACTAAAAGCTCAAAAAGATTCAACACAATTCAAAAAAGATACAGAAAAGGAAGAAGCAAAAAAGCTTGCTGATAAGTTAACTAGAATAATGGTAAAAGTTGAAGTAAAAGCAGGTGAAAATGGAAAAATATTTGGCGGAGTTTCTGCAAAAGAAATTGCAGATAATTTGGAAAAACAACATAGTATCAAAATAGACAAGAAAAAAATTGATTTAAAAGAAACAATAAAAACATTAGGAACTCATATAGTAGATGTTAAATTATATGAAGGTGTTTACGGAAAAATAAAAATAGATGTAATTGAAAAATAGGAAGGAACCTGAGAAAAATGGAGCTAGCAAAAATACCACCACATGACATAGATGCGGAACAAGCTGTATTAGGAAGTATGCTTACTGATAAAGAAGCAGTAAATGCGGCAATTGAATCATTAAAAGAAGATGCATTTTATAGAGATGATAATAGAATAATATTCCAGGCAATAGTGAATTTATATAGCAAATCAGAGCCAATAGATATTATCACATTAAAAGACGAATTAGAATCAATGGATAAATTCGAACAAGTTGGTGGCTATGAATATTTAGCTAGTTTGCCTGATAAAGTTCCAACAACAGCAAATGTGCAAAAATATATTAAAATAGTAGAAGAAAAATCAATATTGCGAAATTTAATAAAAACAGCAAATGAAATAATAGAACTAGGGTATGACCCAACAGAAGATGTAGAAGACATAATGGATGGGGCAGAAAAAAAGATTTTTGATATCATGCAAAGTAAAAATCAAAAAGGATATACACCTATAAAAGATGTTTTGGTAGAAAGCTTTACTAAATTGGAAGAATTATATAACAGAAAACAACATATAACAGGTGTGCCTACTGGATTTGCAGAATTAGATTATAAAACAGCTGGATTACATGGCTCTGAATTAATTTTAGTTGCTGCAAGACCTGCGATGGGAAAGACAGCATTTGCTTTAAATTTAGCAACAAATGCTGCATTAAGAGGAAATGCACCAGTAGCAATATTCAGCTTGGAAATGTCTAAAGACCAATTAGTAAACAGAATTTTGTGTAGTGAAGCAATGGTTGATAGTAATAAAGTTAGAACAGGAAAACTAGATGAAGATGACTGGGTAAAATTAGCAGGAGCAATTGGACCATTATCAGAAGCAGAAATGTATATAGATGACACACCAGGTATTTCAGTAATGGAAATAAGAACCAAATGCAGAAAATTGAAAATGGAAAAAAATATAGGTTTGGTAGTAATAGATTACTTACAATTAGTACAAGGAAATAAGAGAACAGCAAGCAGAGAGCAAGAAATTTCAGAGATAAGTAGATCATTAAAAATACTAGCAAAAGAAATTAATGTGCCAGTAATAGCATTATCACAGTTATCAAGAGCAGTAGAACAAAGACCTGACCACAGACCTATGTTATCAGACTTGCGTGAATCAGGAGCTATAGAACAGGATGCCGATATTGTAATGTTCTTATATAGAGACGATTACTATAATAAAGAAAGTGAAAAGAAAGATATAGCAGAAGTAATAATTGCAAAACAGAGAGGTGGACAAACAGGAACAGTAGAATTATTATGGATGGGAAATTATACGAAGTTTGTAAATTTAGAGAGGAGATTTGATGATTAAATTCTATGAATCAAAAAGTACTAGAAACAATAAGAAAATATAATTTAATAGTAGATGGAGATAAAATTGTTTTAGGGGTATCAGGTGGTCCAGATTCAATTTGTATGTTAGACAATTTAAGAGAGGTAAAAGAAGAACAAATTATTGAATTTGAAATATATGTTGCACATATTAATCATATGATTAGAGAAGAAGCAATTGATGATGAAAAATATGTGCAAGAATATTGCAAAAAATATAATATAGAATGTTTTGTAAAAAGAGCTGATGTACAAAAAATTGCGAGTGAAAAGAAAATAGGAACAGAAGAAGCTGGACGCAAAGTGCGTTATGACTTCTTTGAAGAAGTTTTGCAAAAAACAGAATCGAATAAAATTGCAATTGCACATAATAAAAACGATAAAATTGAAACAATAATAATGCATTTGCTTAGGGGAAGTGGACTTTCAGGCCTTAAAGGTATTGAACCTATAAGAGATAATAAATATATTAGACCTCTATTAGAGTGTGAACGTACGGAAATAGAACAATATTGCGAAGATAAAAAATTAAATCCGAGAATAGATAAAACCAATTTTGAAAATGAATATACAAGAAACAAAATTAGAAATATTGTAATTCCGTATATTAAAAAGGAATTTAATCCGAATATAATTCAAACTTTAAGTAGATTATCTGACCTTGCTGCTGATGAAAGTAATTATATTGAATTACAAACACAAAAAGCTTTTGAAAAAATACTAATTGCAAAAGAAAAAGAACAAATAACGTTGAATTTGAAAGAATTTAATAAACAAGATAAAGTTATAAAAAATAGACTTATATTATATACTACAAAAGAGCTAATGGGTTCAACACAAGGGATAGAAAAAATACATATTGAAGACATAATAAAATTGTGTCAAAATAATGTGGGAAACAAATTCTTGACACCAAATAAAAATTTGAAAGTATTAGTTAAAGATAAAAAAATTTTTTTTATAAAACAAAACACGTATAAAAATTAAAAAACCGCAAGAAAACTAGAAAAATGTAACCAAAAGGACACAAAAAAGTCACGCAAAAAGTATTGAAAAAATAAAAAAGGTATGTTATAGTTGCAAATGATAATATTGAATAGGAGGACTTAAATGAAAAAAGGAATAAAAACATTAGCCATGTGGTTAATAATAGGAGTAATAGTAATAGTACTATTATCATCAATAATGGAAAATAATAATTCAAAAATGACATATTCGGAACTAGTAACAAATATTACTAATAAAGAAGTAGAAAGTATAAAAATCTCTTCTACCGGTAGTACAGCATCAGTAAAATTAAAAAATTCAAAATCAGAAAAAGAAGTAAGTATTCCAAGTTTAGATAGTTTTATGTCATATACTGAAGAATATTTAAAAACAGGAGACTTCACACTAGATGAAGAAAAAGAATCTGTTTGGATTGTTATATTAAACTTAATAACACCATTTGGATTACTAATAATATTCTTTATTTTCTGGTTTATGATGATGAGTGGAAATAACCAAGGTGCAACAAAAAATATGACATTTGGAAAAAGCAGAGCAAGATTAGTAAATGCAGGAGAAAAGAATAGAATAACATTTGATGATGTTGCAGGTGTTGATGAAGAAAAAGAAGAATTAGAAGAGATTGTAGAGTTCTTAAAAAATCCAAAGAAATTTACAGACATGGGAGCAAGAATTCCAAAAGGAGTATTATTAGTAGGTCAACCAGGAACAGGTAAAACATTATTAGCAAAAGCAGTAGCAGGAGAAGCAGGAGTGCCATTTTATTCAATAAGTGGTTCAGACTTCGTAGAAATGTTTGTTGGTGTTGGTGCATCAAGAGTAAGAGATTTATTTGAACAAGCAAAGAAAAATGCACCATGTATAATATTTATAGATGAAATCGATGCAGTTGGTAGACAAAGAGGTGCTGGATTAGGTGGAGGACATGATGAAAGAGAACAAACCTTAAATCAATTATTAGTTGAAATGGATGGATTCTCAGATAATGAAGGTGTAATAATCTTAGCAGCAACAAATAGACCAGACGTATTAGATAAAGCATTATTAAGAGCAGGAAGATTTGATAGACAAATAGTAGTTGGAAGTCCAGACGTAAAAGCAAGAGAACAGATATTAGAAGTTCATGCACGCAAAAAGAAATTAGCAGAAGATGTAGATTTAAGAGTAATAGCAAAAAATACATCAGGTTTTGCAGGAGCAGACTTAGAAAATGTATTAAATGAAGCAGCATTATTAGCAGCTAGAAGAAACTATAAAGAAATAGGAATGAAAGAAATAGAAGATGCTATGGTAAAAGTAACTATGGGACCTGAAAAGAAAACAAGAGTAAGAAGCGAAAAAGAAAACAGATTAGTTGCATATCATGAAGCTGGTCATGCGGTTGTAAGCAGATATTTACCAACACAGGACCCAGTACATCAAATTTCTATAGTACCACGTGGTATGGCTGGTGGATATACAATGTATAGACCAACAGAAGACAAATCATTCATGTCAAAAACAGAAATGGAAGAAAATATAGTATCATTATTAGGTGGTAGAGTTGCAGAAGCACTTATCTTAAATGATATATCAACAGGTGCAAGTAATGATATAGAAAGAGCATCACAAATAGCAAGAAATATGGTAACAAAATATGGTATGAGTGATAGAGTTGGAGCAATAATGTTTGGTGGAGGCCAGGGAGAAGTATTCTTAGGTAGAGATTTTGCACAAACTAAAGATTATTCAGAAGAAACAGCAAACATAATTGACGAAGAAGTTAAGAAAATAGTTGATAGAGCATATAATAGAGCAGTAGAAATTTTAAGCGCACATGTTGACAAACTTCATGCAGTTGCAGGAGTATTATTAGAAAAAGAAAAAATCGAAGGTGAAGAATTCGATAAAATTTTTGAAGAATAAAAGGGCGTAGAAATACGCTCTTTTGCCACTTTTAAGACGAATAATGCCAATTTTATCTATTGACAAAATTCGATAAATGTAGTAATTATATTATATATGAAACAAAGATAAAAAGTGAGGAATACATATGAAGGTACAAGATTTAGCGATAATCTTTATAATAATAATATTACCAATTTCTCTGGTAATTTCAACATATACGCAATATCAGATACAAACGATAAATACGCAAACATTATATGATAACAAACTTACAACGGCAACATATGATGCCATAAGAGCATTTCAGATAAATACAACAAGTAGTACAACATCAGATTTGACCAATTCCAAGAGTAGGGATTTGGAAGCATCTGTTTCAGCTTTTAGAAATTCAATAAAATCAACATTTGCTTTAACAGGATATTCAAGAGATACATTAGATAGATATATACCTGCATTAGTTTACACACTTTATGATGGATTTTATATATATTCACCATACAAGAATGTAGCAAATGAAGATGGAACTATAAAAAGCAATACTAATGATGCATCATCACAATATGGAGTAAAACCATATATATCATATAGTTGTAGATATAAAAAGGGAGATATAGATGTTGTTATAACATATGCATTAGATAACCATATAGCTGTAAAGGGAATGGTAGGAAACGAATATGTTAATAAAGATGGATATTTAATAGATGGAATTACTTGTGATGAAAGCAAAACATATGAAGAGGCTTCAATAACATATAATGGTATAAAAATTGAAACAGAACAGTTGAAAGAATATTTACCAAATGGTACGAATACACTGTATCCGTATGCAAAAGTAAATGGAACGAAATATTATGAAATAGGTTCAGGCTCAAATGCAAAAATTGTATATATTAGAAACGGGAATATAGTTGAGCAATGTAAAAGTGGAGATGAGGAATTTGATGCATATGACAAAATAATAAATAATAATTATTTGGCAAAAGAATATTACTATAAAGCATACGTATTTACTAAATGGTTTAAGAGTACAGGACTAAAAGAACTAAGATATAGTGATGCATATGATGAAGATTTAGTTGATAATAATAGTGGAACTTCAGACACTAAATATCAACAAATATGGGCAGATAATTCTAATAAAATATTTCAATTTGCAGATACTGCAGGCATGAATATTGAAAATGAATCTTCAACATTTAATCAACACAGAATGCAAGTTATAAGGCATAAAATTGAAACAAACATGGCAATAGCAATATCAAATTATAATGCATATTCAAATGTAAAAAATGTATTTCAAATGCCGGAACTAAAAGAAACTGAATGGGATCAAATAATACACAACATATCATTAATAAGCTTTTTACAAGGACTACCAATAGGTGGAAAAATATATAATGGGCATACAGTAGTAACTAACTCTGAAAGTGAAGAGGTTGTTTTAGAGAAAAATATTTATTTATTAGGTTCTGATAAATATTATCATAGAATAGGTGATAAAAAATTAGAAACTGGTGGAAATGTGCAGTTAAGTTGTGGGATTTATGGTAAAGATAGTTCAAGTGCAGGAAGATTAAATTTAAATTTCTCTAGAAGAAATGTAATGGCAAATGATTCAATCTATTATTATTATCCATTAAGAGATTATAATGCATCATATAATAGTGTTATAATGCAAGATAATTTAACAACATATGATGATATATATAAATATGTCTCAACACAAAGTGATGTATATAAAAAGGCATTTTACACTGCATTAGGAAGAGAAAGAGAAGGACAATATAAATCTACTAATGAACAATTGATAAATTATAAAAATATTTTAGTTGTAGGATATAGTGATCCTAGATTTAGTAGAGAAAGTAACATACAAAACATATGTAATCAGCTAAATCAAGAAAAAGATATACAAGCTTCATATGTATTTAATACAGATTCAAAATATTTGGAAAATTATATAAGAAATAATATGGAAAAATATGACCTTGTAATAATAGATTCGGCATTTTGGGTAGGACCAATTTCACAGGATTTAATTAATAAAATGTTGAAAAAAACGAATGTATTTACAATAAGCAATGATGCTGGCTCATTGGATATCTTTAGGTCTGATAAAGATGTGACTGGTTTACAAGGACAAATGTCAATAACAACTATGGGAACAGAGAAACTTGGTGGAAATTATACAACTAGTTTAACATTTTCAGATTCATATCAAAGAGCAGTAGATTTTAATGATGATGTTCAAGTATTATATGAAACATTATATAATACTGGTGAAAGACATGATGCAGTTGGATTAAGAAATACAGGTGGATATAATTGGATGCATTCTCAAGTTGGAAACTTGGATGGAGATATGACGGTCTTAAAAAAATTGGTAGAATATGCCATAGAAAATAAGGCAAAGACTACATTTACAGGTAATGGAGAATATGGAAAGATAGGAAAGCCAAGAAATAATTCAGTAGGAACTATTGGAGTTAATCCTGACGGAAATACTGCTCAATTTGGTTTTGCAAATATAGATATGTATTCTTTAAAAATCTCTAATCAGACGGGAACAATTGTAGAATATGACGGAAATAACAATACAGGAAATGGACATAATAGTACTACTACAACTTGGAAAAACTTAGTTAAGAATAGTAACAATGGTACGATAATAGGAGGAACTTGGGGAAGTAATTATTTAAGACTAAATGGAACTAACAATTGGGTTAATTTTGGTCAAATAAACTTTACAACTCAAGCAGAATTTGATGCAACTATAGTTGTAAATTCAATAAAAGATGGAGAAGCTGATATTGCTGGTAACTTTAATCTGGGAGGAGCTGGAATATGGTTATCAGATGGATACCCAGCATTTGATATCTATTCAGAAAAACAAGATAAATATATATCAATAAAATCCGAAAAGAGAGTAACAGTAGGACAAAAAACTAGAATTGTAGGAAGATATGATGGAAGAAACTTATATTTATATGTAGATGGAAGATTAGTAGCGCAAACGAATAAATAATATTTTATAAAGAAGGGGAATAAAATGAATTATGCAGATATAAAAATAGCAGATGTAGCAAATGGAAAAGGAGTTAGAGTATCATTATTTGTTAGTGGATGTAATCATCATTGTAAAGGATGTTTTAATCCACAGGCATGGGACTTTAATTATGGAAAAGAATTTACAGAAGAAGACGAAGAAAAGGTTATGGAAGATTTAGACCATTCTTATGTAGCAGGGCTTTCTCTTTTAGGAGGAGAACCATTAGAACATCAAAACCAAAAAGGACTATTACCATTATTAAAAAAAGTAAAAGAAAGATTTCCTGAAAAAAATATATGGTGCTATACAGGATATAAATTTGATTCTGACATAGTAACAAATATGTTTGAAAATTGGCCAGAGACTAAAGAATTAATGTCATACATAGATGTATTAGTTGATGGGAAGTTTGAAGAAGATAAAAAAGATTTGAATTTAAAATTTAGAGGTTCAGCAAACCAAAGAATAATAGATGTTCAAAAATCATTAAAAACACATAAAGTAATACCATATCAAGTATAAGATAAAGTTTATACAAAATGACTTAAAAGGCTTGACAATTTATACCCAAATAATGTATAATAATTAGCGTATATAGGATGAGAACAAACGAAATCCCGCATACAGTGTTTTAAACGCCGGAAGGAGGGGAATAATAATGTCAGAAATAAAAGTTAATGGAAATATAGAAGAAGCACTAAAAAAATTTAAAAGACAATGTGCAAGAAATGGAGTTCTTCAAGAAGTTCGCAAAAGAGAACATTATGAAAAGCCAAGTGTAAAAAGAAAAAAGAAGTCAGAGGCAGCAAGAAAAAGAAAATTTTAATATATAAAACCACATTTATAAATGTGGTTTTTTTGCACAAAAAACTTGAATAATTAATCTGAAATATATTATACTATATATTAGCAAATTAGCTAAAAGAAAGGAATGATAAAAATGCACTGTAAAGAAACTGAAATAAAAAAGGGAATAAAATTACATGAGATACAAACTCAAAAATTCAAAACAAATCTAATAGCAGTATTTTTAACAATGCCAATAGAAAGAGAGAATGTGACTAAAAATGCATTAGTTTCAGCTGTCTTGAGAAGAGGAAGCAAAAATATGCCTACATCAGCAAAAATCAGCCAAGAAATGGAAGAGATGTATGGAGCAGGTTTTGATTGTGGAATAGACAAAACAGGTGACAATCAAGTATTAAAATTTTATATAGAAGCAATAAATGACAATTTTATACCACAAGATAGTGAAAAGATATTAAAAAAATCAATAGACAGTTTATTAGAAATAGTATTTAATCCATTAATTGAGAATGATGGTTTTAAAGAAGAATATATGAAACAAGAAAAAGAAAATATCAAAAGAATAATAGAAGGAAAAACAGATAACAAAGCAAGATATGCATATGACAGATGTATAGAAGAAATGTATAAAAATAAACCATATGGATTATATAAATATGGATATGTAGAAGATTTAAATTTAATTACAAGAAAAGACTTATATGAATATTATAAAAAAATGATAGCAGAATGCAAAATTGACATATTTGTATCAGGAGACATTGAAAATATAACAGATATAGTAAAGGAAAACGAGAATATTAAAAATTTACACGAAAGAGATGCAAAATATGTAATAAACACTATCGAAGAAAAACAAAGTACAGAAGAACGTGAAATAAAAGAAGATATGGATGTAGTTCAAGGAAAAATAGTAATAGGACTTGATGTACATTTAGAAGATAAGAAACAAAAATATGATACAGTAGTTTATAATGCGATATTAGGAGGAACAGCAAATTCAAAAATGTTCCAAGAAGTAAGAGAAAAAGCAAGTTTAGCATATACTGCTGGTTCAGGTTATGTTAGTAATAAAAGTAATATATTTATAAAATGTGGAATTGAAATTAAGAATTACGAAAAAACAATGCAAATAATAAGAAAACAATTAGAAGATATGAAAGCAGGAATGTTTTCAGATGAAGATATTCAAAATGCTAAAAAAGGAATTATTTCAGGAATAAAAGGAATTGATGATGAACAAGATACTGAAATAACATATTTTTTTGGACAAGAATTAACAGATAATAAAACAACTTTAGAACAATATATTAAAAATATCGAAAATGTAACAAAAGATGACATTATTAAAATCGCCAACTCAGTTACTATAAATACTATATATTTTTTAGAGAAGGGAGAACATTAATGAAAATAATAGAAAATTCCAAAGTAAAAGAAAAATTATATGTAGAAAAGCTTGAAAATGGATTAACAATTATGATAATCCCTAAAAAAGGAATTCAAAAAAAATATGTAATATGGGGAACTAATTATGGTTCAAATGATAGTAAATTTGTAGTTCCAGGAGAAACAGAAGAAACAGAAGTACCTAAAGGAGTAGCACATTTTTTGGAACATAAGATGTTTGAACAAGAAAGTGGAGTAAATAGTCTAGATACACTTACTGCACTTGGAGTTGAAGCAAATGCATATACAACAAATGACCATACAGCATATTTGTTTGAGTGCACAGAAAACTTTTATCCAGCATTAGATGAACTTATGGATTATGTACAACATCCATATTTTACAGATGAAAATGTCGAAAAAGAAAAGGGAATAATAGGGCAAGAAATAATGATGTATGATGATTATCCTGAATGGAAAGTATATCTAAATGCATTAGAAGCAATGTACCATGAGCATCCTGTAAAATTAGATATAACAGGAACAATTGAAACAATAAGTCATATAGATAAAGAAATATTATATAAATGCTATAATACATTTTATAACCCATCAAATATGGCAATGGTAGTATGTGGAGATTTTGAACCTGAAAAATTATTAGAAGAAATAAAAAGCAGGCTAGTAAAAAAAGAGGCTAATGGAGAAATTAAGAGAATATATCCTGAAGAAGCCGAAACTATAGTACAAGAGAAAATTGAGCAAAATATGATAAGGTTGCTGATAATAAAGAAAAAGTAAGAAAACATATTGCAATAGAAATATTATTAAATATGATAATAGGAAAAAGTTCAAAACTATATAAGGAATTATATGATGAAGGATTATTATTTTCTGTTCCTAGTATTGATTATGAATTTTCAAGAGGATATGCACACATTTTAGTTACAGGCCAATCCCCAGAACCAGAAAAGGTATATGAAAAGTTTAAAGACACGGTTTCTAAAATGAAAGAAAGTTCAATAGATATAGAAGAATTTAATAGAATAAAGAAAAGAATTTATGGAGAATATGTAAAAGAATATAATGATACTGCTGATATAGCAAGAATGTTCTTAGCAGATTTCTTTAAAGAAATTAATAGTTTTGATTACCTAGAAGAAATACCTACAATAAATACACAGTATTTAGAACAGATACTAAAAAATGTATTTGATGACAAAAAAATGATTATTTCTGTAATAAAAAAAGCATAATTGTAATTTAATTACAATTATGTAACAAAAAAGTAATATAAATAAACAGGAATGAAAGGGAATAATCTCGAATAATGTAGAAAACTGTCGAAATACTGATAAATAACAGAAAAATAGTCATACGAAAATTGAAAAATTTGAAATATTTTCTTGACCATAATGTAAAAATATGTTATTTTATAAATGTACTAACAAATAATTGTAAAAAAGGAGAGATGCTTTATGTTAAATGAAGAAATTTGTAGATTAAGAGATAAGTTGAATGAAAGCATTGTTACTGGACAAGATT
>MNRR01000036.1:0-18736 GCA_001916055.1 Clostridium sp. 28_12 | reverse complement strand
GTGTTATATATCAATTAAGCATAGAACTTGATGAATTAATTGCAGAATATTATAGACAAAACAAGAAGGTTATGGGATAGAAAATGCGAGCAACAGGTAATATATCATATAGATTTTAGCAACAACGCATTCACACTGATTAGCACAGAAGAATGCGTTGTTTTTTTGCGGCATTGTTTGACATTATATAAAGTTAAAATTAAGCAAAATATAATAATTGATTATATAATATATTAATTTATACAAAGTATATTTAGGGTTGAAATTCAAATAAAAACATAGTATACTAATAAAGCCTTTCGGTAAATAAGCTAGAAAGGAGGTGTTATACATACTAATGAAAAAATTTATCAAATTAATTGCATTAATTGTTATTCTTTTGATTTTAAAAGAATTTGATGATTAAAACAGAAAAAGACTAGGATTTGCCCTCCTGGTCTTTTATAATAGAAAAAGACTAACTTTTTTGCCCTGTTAGTCTTTTTAATGCTACATCATACTAATGTGTTTATCAAATTAATTTGCTTATAAGCTAAATATAGTATACTATATTATTTATTATATGTCAAATAAAAAAATTTATAATTTGTTCACATCTAAATTAATTTATTTTATGGAGGCGAGTGTGGGAGTCGGACCCACCATCAGAGTTTTGCAGACTCGTGCCTTACCGCTTGGCTAACTCGCCATATAAATATAAAATGGAGCAGGTAACGGGAATCGGACCCGTAACTTAACCTTGGCAAGGTTATGTTTTACCACTAAACTATACCTGCAACTACAAGCTTAATTATAATACCAAAATATTTAGTATTTGTCAATAGCTTGATATTAAAATTATGCATAAAACTGCATAAGAATTTCTAAAATTTCTTCATGCAAATTCGACATTTCATTCACGACTTATATTTTTAAGTCTTCTTGATAAAATAAATTGAAACTATTAATTTGTAATATTTTCAATTAATTATAAAAAGTTAATAAAAGATGCTTTCTAAATAGTAAGAATAATTTTTTAAAAAGCCATTGAAAAATTTAGGAGGAGACTTTAAAGCAATACTATTAGAATTATATAAATTTAATGTTAGCACAGTTTGGTTATTAACACTAACAGCCAAGTATCCGAGAGTAGAACCAGAAGGCAGTGGGGCAGTAAGTTCTGTGTTACAATATATATATATGCTCATATCATCAGTTTGATTACATTTTATTGGAAAAAAATCATAAGGAATATCTTGAATAATGATGTCAACTGAATCAGAAACACCTTTTTCAACTCTAAAACTAGAAGAGTTACAAATTTTCCAATTTACAAATTCGTTAGTAATTTTTTCTTTTATATTAACCATCTTAAAATTATTAAAAGAATAATTGATTAGGTTAATACTATCTTTTGTTCTATCTTTTTTGGTATCAGCACCTAAAACAATACATATTATATCCATATTATCTCTTTTAACAGCAGTAACTAAGCATCTATTGGCACCATTTGTAAATCCAGTTTTAACGCCATAAACCCCATCTAGATTTCCTAATAGTTCATTAGTATTAGAAAGGGTTTTAGGATGATTATTTATAGAAATAGTATATGTTTTAGTTTTTACCAAATTAGCAAAAACGTCATTTTTTAAAGCGTAATTTGTAATAAGTGCTAATTCATATGCAGTAGTATAATGATTATCATCATCAAGACCATGAGGAGTAACAAAATGGGTTGAAGATAGTCCAAGTGAAGTGGCTTTGCTATTCATCATATTTGCAAAATTAGATAAATCTCCACTAACATGTTCAGCAAGAGCTACAGCTGCGTCATTACCAGAACAAAGTAACAAACCATAAAGCAAATCTTGAATAGAAATTTTATCATCTTTATGAAGGCCAAGTCTTGAACCACCTGTACCCGCAGCCTTAGAAGAAATTGTTACAATATCATCTAAATTGGTATTTTCTAACACAACAATAGCAGTCATTATTTTCGTGGTTGAAGCCATTTTTCTTTTTTCATTTTCTTCTTTTCCATATAAAATTTTACCAGAAGAACGTTCATAGACAATGGCTGCCCTAGAGTTTATAGTTGGTTCTGTAATATTTTCAGAATTTGAACTTTGAATAGTAGAAAGATCAGACAGGTATTCAAAATTCTCATCATCTGCCAAAACAGGCGAAAAACTAAGTAAAATAATAAAAAATAAACATATAAAAATTTTGTAAATTTTCACGTAAAATCCTCCAAAACAAAATCAATAAAATATATGAAAAAAATATTGATTTTATTCTTAAAAAGAAGTATAATTAATAATGTATGAAACTCGAATAGAGAAAGGATGAATTAAATGAAAAATAAGAAGGTTTGTTTAGGATTAATAGTAATAGCAATAATAGCAACATTACTAGGGTGTATAATAAGTTATGCAAATAATAATGAAACAGTATATGTTAATTTAACAAAACTTGATACAAATGGGGTAGGATATGGAATAGGAAATCCTACGGTTGCTAATGATAGTGGGAAACCAGCAACTAATGCATATATATGGAACATAACAACATATGATTCAAATAATGCTTCAGCTGTAAGTAAGCAACAAAGAAACTTTTACTGTATAAAAGCAAATTATGGTGATTCATGGAATGCAAATAAAGATACAATAGTTGCATATAATTTATCATATGATTTGCAAGCAGACAGACAAAAGTTGCTAGAAAAGATTACAGGAAACAATAATAGTGCAGATAGTGTAGTAAAAACTTTATTATCTGAGAATGGACATTATAGAGAACTTTTATGGATATTAGATAATTCATATATAGAAGGTTATACAAATAAAGCTGACTTCTTAAAGCAAGTAGGATTTAAATATGATTCAGATGAAAAAGTATATTATTATGAAGCAGCAGATGGATATGATTACAGTGACCTTGTAACTCCATCAGGATATAATGAAGCGAACTTAATAAAAGATTCAGATATAAAAGCAGTGCAGAGAGCAGCAATTTGGTATTATACAAACTATATGGCAGATACAACTAATGATGCTGTATTTAATCAAAAAGGAAAAACAGATTGGTTAACAATAACAGAAGATGGAACAACATATCATCAATTATCAGATATAAATAAAACTGAAATAACAAACAAAGGACAATACAGAAATGAACAAGCTATGGTAATCTATAATTATTTAATAGATGCAGCTGCAAAAAATGCAAGTAAATATACATCAGCAAATAATTATACTATATCTTCAGAAGTTAAGACAAATACAACAGGATTAGCTCAAACAAACGGAAAATATAAATTATCAACTACAAGAGTTGGATCAAACTATGTAATAGGTCCAATAAAAATTGATGGAAACAAAGCAGATGCAAGTGCTATAACAATAAAAGTAACAAATCAAGCTGGTAGTGATATATCAGGATATAAATTTACTAATAATTCAGGGACAGAATTACAAAACCAAACTATAACAGATTTAGTTGGTACAGGAGAATTTTATATAACAGTACCAAGAACAGAAATTGAAAAAGTAAATGTAAAAATAGAAATAACACAATCATCAACTAAGAAAACATTATTCTTAAAAGGAACAGAAACAACAGATGCAATTAAATTAGATGCAGAACAACCAATAGTAGAAGTTGCTAGAACAACAACTACAATACCAACAGAATATGAAGCAAAACCAGATGAATTTGACTTAGCACTACGTAAATATATTACACAATTAAACGGAAAAGACTTAACAAATACTAGAGTTCCAAATATTAATTTATCTACATTACAAACAGGAACAACATCAGAATATAAACATAGAAAAGACCCAGTAGTAGTTCAAGACAAAGATGAAGTTACATATAAAATTGCAATTTATAATGAAGGTAATAAAGCAGGATATGCTACAAAAATTGTAGACCAATTACCAACAGGATTAATAAATTCACCAAATAATTCAGCAACAGTGACTTCAAAAGACAAGTCTGGAAATGATAAAAACAAATACAAACTAGCATATAACACAGTGACAAATCAAATTGTATTAACACTTGAAAATACAACTCAAAATCCAGCAAAATCATTAAATGCATATACTGCTGGAAACTTAGATAGTGAGATAATTGAAATAAAATGTAAAGTAGCTCAAGAAGCAGATACAAAAAATAAAATAACATTAACAAATGTAGCTTGGATAGATGAAGAATATAACGCAGATGATAAAGTTACAATAACAAATCAAAAAAATGCTGATAGAGATTCAGAACCAGATACATCACCAAATGTAAATAAAGACAATATGTCAGATTATAAAGGTGATTCAAATAATAAATCAGATTTAACAGATAAAGATAATTATTATAAAGGACAACAAGATGATGATGACTTTGAAAAATTAGTAATTAATCCTGTTGAAAAGAAATTTGACCTAGCATTATTCAAACATATAGCAGCAGTAAGCAAAGATCAAAAAATAGAAAATGGAGAATATATAACAGATAATACCAATAAAGATGGAACATATTTAAGAGCACCAGTAGTAACAAATATAGATAAAACAACTGGAAAAATTACATATAAGCAAGACACTAAAGAAGCATTAATAGTAGAGCCAGGGGATTATGTGTTATATACAATTAGAGTATATAATGAAGGAGAATTAAATGGTTATGCAAGTAAAATAAAAGATGCATTACCAAAAGGACTAGAATTTGTTACAGAAAATGAAGAATATAACGGAATTTGGAAACTTGAAGGATTAGATTCAGAAGGAAGACAAGTAGTTTCAACAACATGGTTCGCAAAAGGACAAGGAGCAGAATTAAACTCAACAGTTGGAGACGCAAACTATAAAGCAAATCTTTTATATGCATTGAAAAAGGATGGGGCAATCAGCACGACAAATCCAGAAAATCCAGACTATTTAGATGCACAAGTTCTATGTAAAGTAACAGAAAGTGCAGACTCAAGTAGAGTATTAATCAATTATGCTCAAATATCTGATGATAGTGATGAAAATGGAAATCCAATTGATGATATAGATTCAACACCAGATAACTTTACAACACCAACAAGAGATTTTGAAGATGATGAAGATTTTGAAAGAATAAAAGTAAGAACATCAGGAAAATATGATTTAGTTTTAGTTAAAGAAGATAAAGATGGTCAACAATTAAACTCAACAGCGACATTTGAAGTAACAACAAATGGACAAAAGGAAGAAAAAACAATAACAGGAAAATTAACAATAGCAAAAGATATACCAGTAGATGGAGATCATTTAACAGATGATGTTTATGTTATAAAAGAAACAAAAGCACCAGATAAGTATTGCCAATTTGATGGAACAATAACAGTAACAGTATCTAAAAAATTAAAAGATGATGGTTCTGGTTATGAAAAATCATTTAAATATACAGTAGTAGATTCAAAAGGAAATGATATAACAAATAAAAAAGATACAAATGTATATCTAAATGATGACGGAAACATCTATGTAGAAGTTAAGAACTATGAAGAACCAGAAATTCATAAAGGTGTAAAAGATGTAACAAACCAAGATTCAGGATATAATGCAGACGAAAAACAATCATGGGTGATAGAATCAGATATACCACAAAATATTGATGACTATAAATATTATGACATAGTTGACGGAATTGATTATAGATTAAAATTTGAAGGAACAGAAAATGTTGTAGTAAAAGTAGGAAACACAACATTAAAAGAAGGAACAGATTATAAAATTTCTTATACTGAAAATGCAAATGGAGTAAAAGATAAAACAACATCAGGAACATTATTATTAACATTTATAGATATAGAAAATTCAATACAAGCATCAACAAATATTAAGAATAATGCTGGAAAGAAAATTCAAGTAACATTCAAAACATCATTTGCAAAAGATGAGAATGGAAATCTATTAGCCGCAATGGGAGAAAAGATTGAAAACCAAGCTAAATTAGAATATACAAATTCATCAAGTGATAACAAGCAAGTTAAAGAATCAGAAAAACCAGAAGTACATACTGGTGGAGTAGTGTTATATAAATATTATACTTTAAATGATAAAAAAGTTTCATTAGCAGGAGCTAAGTTTGGAATATATGCATCAGAAACAGATGCTAAAAATAACAAAAATCCTATTTTAACAGCAGAATCTGATGAAAAAGGTATAGTTAGATTTATAGGATTAAAATATGGTGGAGACGCAAAAGATAGTGAAGGCAATAAAACTGCAGATGGAACTTATAGATATGACGCTGACAAAGCAAGTACAAAATATTGGATAGCTGAAATCGAAGCACCAGTAGGATATCAAAAATATGAAGGAACAATTGAAGTTATAATAAACAAAGATAGTTACAATGAAGAAAAAATAAGCTATCAAGTAGAAAATACAAAATTAAACTTTGACTTGGCATTAAGAAAATTCATAACAGAAGTTGAAGGAAAAGAAGTAACTTCAAGAGTACCACAAGTAAAAATAGATAATGGAAAAATTACATATGAACATAGCAAAGATCCATTAACAGTACATACAGATGATACAATAATATATACATTAAGAGTATTTAATGAAGGAAATATAGATGGATATGCAAGTGAAATTGAAGATGATATTCCTGAACATTTAGAATATTTACCAGATGAAGAAACAAATGTTAATTATATGTGGAAAATGTATGATAAAGATGGAAATGAAACAACAAATCCAGAAGAAGCAACAAAAATAAAAACTACATATTTATCAAAAGAAAATGGAGAAGATAAGCTTTTAAAATCATTTGATGGTAAAAATGTAAATTACCAAGATGTAAAAGTAGCATTCAAGGTAAAAGATCCAGGTTCAAATACAACAATAATAACAAACCATGCTCAAATTTCTGATGATAGTGATAAAGATGGAAAACCTATTGAAGATATAGATTCCAAACCAGGAGAATGGAATGATGGTGAAGACGATCAAGATGAAGAACATGTAAAAGTAGAATACTTTGATTTATCATTATTGAAATTTGTTTCAAAAGTAATAGTTGAAGAAGATGGAAAAGAAAAAATAAGTGAAACAGGATATAATGGACATGAAGAGCCAGAACCAGTTGTTAAAGTAGAATTACATAAAAAGAAATTAAACCAAGTAACAGTTAAATTTGGATATGGAATAACAATAACAAATGAAGGAGACATTCCAGGATATGCAACAAAAATAAAAGATTATATTCCAGAAGGACTAAAATTTGAAGCAGGAGATAATCCACAATGGAAAGACGAAGGAAATGGAGTAATTTCAACTAGACAATTAGAAAATACATTATTACAACCAGGAGAAAGTGCAACAGTAGAAGTAATACTAACATGGATAAATGGACCTGATAACTTAGCATTAAAAACTAATACAGCAGAAATTGCAGAAGACAAAAATGAATATGATGTACCAGATAGAGATTCAACACCAGACAATAAAAAAGAAGGAGAAGATGATATAGATATAGCTAAAGTTATATTAGCTGTATCAACAGGTACAGTAAAAACATATTTTATGTTAGCAACAGGATTATTAGTAATAGTTTGTGCAGGAGTTATATTAATAAAAAAATATGTAATATAGAGTAAAGACCGGCGTAAAGCGGGTCTTTATAAATTTTAAAATAAATATTTACAACTAAAAATGCTTATGATATAATCGAACGAGAAAAAATAATGAGGTGATAAAGTGAACCAGATATTAGATACAGGAGAAGAAAAATTAAGAAAAAAAGTAAATAAAACAAAAAAAGTAAAAAGAGTTTTACCAGTAAATGTAATAGTTGTATTTTTTGCATTAGGCATAATAATATTAGGAATATGTATGATAAGTGGAAGTGTTTATGCAAAAGATAAAATAAATGAAGTAGTATTAGCAAGTGCAAAACCACAAGTAGACATAACTAGAAATGATGATGACAATACAGTAGAAATTAATGTAAATCATGTAAGAGGTATAGCAAGAATTGCTTATAAATGGAATAATGATGAAGAAACTGTTATAGATGGAAACAATAGAAAAAATATATCAGAAAAAATAGATTTAATAGGTGGAGAAAACACATTAACAGTTACAATAACAGAAGAAAATGGACAATCAGTAACATATGAAAAGAAATATCAAGTTGGGAACATTCCTGTTATAAAATTAGAAGCTGTATCAAATGGAGTAAAACTAACAGCAACAAGTGAGGCAAAGATTGAAAACATCATTTATAATTGGGATGAAGGAGAAGAGCAAAAAATAGAAGTTGGAAACACATCATATGAAGGAATAATAAATGCTCCAAAAGGAAAACATATATTAAAGATAAAAGTCGTTGATGAAAATAAAATGGAAGCTAAGAAAGAGCAAGAAGTAGTTGGAGATACCGAACCAACAGTAACAGTTAAACCACAATTTGTTGATGGAAAAGTTGCATTTGTAATAGAAGCATCAGATGATGAAAAATTAGAAAAGATAGAAATAACACACAATGGTGGTGCAAAGCAAACGGAAGAAATTAATGGCACAACATATCACAAAGATATAATAATGACAACAGGAGAAACAAACACATTAATAGTAACAGCAACAAACCTAAATGGATTAACAAAAACGGTAAGAGTAAAATTCGATAATAAATAGGGAGAAAAGACATGATACAAGAAATATATATAATTGATGATGACGAATCATCATTGCCGGTATTTGAAAAATTATTTATAGAAGAAAAAGATTTTAAATTTATAGGAGTAAAAACAGAACAAATAGATATAGCATTAAAAAATATACCATTTTTAATAGTAATAAATGAAGATGCGATAGATAGAGATGTTGTGGGATTATGCAAAAAAATAAGAACTGACGAAGACAATCAAATAACACCTATAATAATAGTATCATCTAATACAGACAGAAAACATAGAATAGAAGTACTAAAACAATCAGTAGAATACTATATAAAAAAACCAGTAGACGCAGATTATTTATATTATACTATAAAAAATCTGAATAGATTATTAACAATAAATAGAAAGATAAGCCCTTTAACAGGGCTTCCTGGAAATGTACAAATACATGCCGAATTGAAAAAAAGATTATCAAAAGGAGAGTCATTTTCTGTATTATATTTGGATTTGGATAATTTTAAGGCATATAATGATGTATATGGATTTCTAAAGGGTGACCAAATAATTGAATTTACAGCACAAACAATATTAAAATGTGTACATGAATATTTTCCAGAAGACTCGTTTATTGGACATATTGGTGGGGATGATTTTATAGCAGTTGTACCAACAGAGAATGTAGATAATATCTGTCAAGCTGTTATCGCAAATTTTGATAAAAATGTAACGAGATTTTTCACAAAAGATGATTTAGAAAAAGGCTATATAGAAGTAGCAAATAGAAAAGGAATAATGGAACAATTCCCATTAACATCAATTTCAATAGGGGTTGTAATTGTAGAAAAAGGCAGATTTAAAAATATATTAGAGATTGGTGATGTTGGGGCACAAGTAAAGCATGTTGCAAAATCTGTTATGGGAAGTAGCTATGCCATTGACAGAAGACAGACTCATTAGGAGGAATAAGATATAAATGATTACACAAATAGCAATTTTAGTTATATTAATAGGACTGAATGCTTTCTTCGCAGCAAGTGAGATAGCATTTATAGCACTTAATGATACCAAAATAGAAAAACAAGCAAAAGAAGGAAATAAAAAAGCTAAACAAATAGAAAAAATGTTAGAGACGCCAAGTAAATTCCTATCAACAATACAGATAGGAATTACATTGGCTGGTTTTTTATCAAGTGCATTTGCTTCAGACGCGTTTGCATCTAAATTAGCACCGGTATTAAATAATATGATACCAATTGGAATTAATATCTGGCAAAATATTTCAATACTAATAATTACAATAATATTGTCATTTTTTACAATTGTTTTTGGTGAATTGGTACCAAAAAGACTAGCAATGAAACACTATGAAAAAATAGCATTTGCAACAATTGGAATAATAAGAACAATATCAATTATCACAGCACCTTTTGTGAAGTTACTTTCAGTTACAACAAATGCGATTTCTAAAATATTTGGAGTTGGTGAAAACGAAGAGGAGATAGTTACAGAAGAAGAAATTAAAATGATGGTTGACCAAGGAAAAGAAGATGGAACAATACAAGAAGATGAAAAAGAATATATAAATAATGTTTTTGAATTCAATGACATTGTGGCTTCTGAAATAATGACACATAGAACTGATATGTTTGCAGTAGATATTAATACAGGAGCAAATGAATTGTTAGAAGAAATAATAAAAGATGACTGCAAACACAGTAGAATACCGGTTTATGATGAGACTGTTGATGAAATAAAAGGAATTTTATATGTGAAAGACATAATAAAAAATATTGGTAAAAAAACATTTAAAATAAAAAACATAATGAAAGAAGCTTATTTTGTGTCACAAAACAAGTTAATAAATGAACTTTTTAAGGAAATGCAAAAAAATAAAAAACAAATGGCAATTGTAGTAGATGAGTATGGTGGAACAGCAGGATTAATAACAATGGAAGACATATTAGAAGAAATTGTTGGAGATATATTTGATGAATATGATGAGTTTGAAGAAGAATATGAAAAGATAGATGATAAAACATATATAATATCTGGAAAAATGCCAATATATGATGTTAATAAATTGTTAAATTCAAATATACCAGAAGGAGATTATGACACATTATCAGGTTATTTACAAGAAGAATTAGGAAGAATACCAACTGATGAAGAAAATCCTATTATTGAAACCAAAGAATTAACATTTAAAATAGAAGAATATGAAGATAAAAGAATTATAAAAGTGAAAGTATGTAAAAATCAAACAGAGGAATAAACATAACTTTACAAAAATGTAAAAGTGTGGTACAATTAATGAGTAACTCGTATTTTGCAAAGAAAGAAATTTTCTATGTTATCTATTAATAAGGACACAGGAGGAAAAATGCATATGACACTTGATGAAAAAAATGCAAAAATGAGACGCAAACTCATTAAAAGTAAGCAGCTTTATGAATATAATAAAGCAATAGTTTATGGGACGATAACTAAGGAATTTGAACCATGTTATGAGGTTGATGGACATAAGTTTTATCGGTCGGAAATAAGCTCAAAAAGAAAAAGTACAGCAAAAGATATATTCCCAATAATTGTATCCAGTACAGTAATCAAACACGATACAAAGAGCTGGCAGGGAAAACAAGTTGAAGTGCAAGGAACACTGAGGGCATTTTGCAAAGTTTGTAATGATGGCAAAAGTCATTTGATTTTTTTCTTATTGGCAAAAAAGATGGAGATTTATGAGCCAGAAGAAAATATGGAGTCAAACGATAATTTAATCTATCTAGAAGGTTACTTATGCAAAGCTCCAGTGTTCAGAGAAACGCCAGCAGGAATAAGAATTACAGAGCTAAAAATTGCTGTAAACAGAATGAATGGAAATACAGATTATATTCCATGTGTTGCGTGGAATGAGGACGCTTGTTGGGCACAAACTTTGACAATGGGTGATGAGGTAACTATTTTTGGAAGAATTCAAAGCCGAGAATATTTCAAAAAGGATTATCCAAATTCAGAAAAAGGAAAAAATAAAACAACATATGAAATATCAGTATTAAGTATCAGGAGGAGAAAATGTAGTAGATAAAACATAGGAAGATTCAATGCAATGGCAATAGTTTAATTAAACTATTGCCTATTGCAATTATAGTAAAAAGGGGGATATTAATATGTATAATCGAATTTCTATAGTTGGTGGCTCTGGCACTGGAAAAAGTACATTATGTGATATTTTAGCTAAGAAATTAAATCTTCCAGCAATACACTTAGATGCTATTAATTTTGAAGCAAATTGGGTAGAAATTGATAAAAACAAAAGAGATAAAATAATAAATGAAAGAGCAAATGAAGATAAATGGATTATAGATGGAAATTATAGTAAAACTTTAAAAGAACGTTTCGACAGAGCAGACTTAATAATCTGGTTAGATTATTCAACATATGCTCAAGTTAAAGGAATTTTTAACCGAATTTTAAAGAATTATGGAAAGGAAAAGACAGAGATTCCAGGATGTAAAGAACGATTTAATTTTACATTTTTTAAATATGTTATTACATATAATAAAAAGAAGAGACATATAATTGTAGATAATTTGAATGGTATCCCAGAAGATAAAGTACTGATATTTAAGAAAAGAAAAGCTCTAAATAAGTGGCTTGAAGAATTAAGATAATAGATACTAGGCATGTGAAACAGATAAATAAGATTATTTACTACATTAAACAAAAATATTTAATAATTTTTATGGAAAGGGATAATATGAAATTTATAATAATAACTGGACCACAGGCGGTAGGAAAAATGACAGTAGGACAAGAGTTAGTAAAAATTACAAACTTAAAATTATTACATAATCATATGACAATAGAAGTATTAACAAAAATATTTGATTATAGTAGAGATTCATTTAGAAAATTGAATGAAGAATTCAGAATGCAAATATTTAAAGAATTTGCAAAGAGTGAAGAAGAAGGTATAATATTTACTACTACGTGGGACTTTGATGATAAAGAAGAATGGAATAGAATTTATAAATATATCCAAATATTTAAAGATAATAATGCAGAAATCTATATTGTTGAACTAGAGGCAAACTTAGAAGAACGATTAAAAAGAAATAAAATGGAAAATAGACTTCTAAATAAGCCATCAAAGAGAAATCTAGAATGGAGTGAGAAAGACTTATTAAAATCAGTAGAAAAATATAGATTTAATTCAAAAGAAAATGAAATAAAAGAGAAAAATTACTTAAGAATTGATAACACAAATTTAAATGCTAATGTTGTAGCCGAAATGATAAAGAATAGGTTTAAATTATAATAAAATTTAAAGGCTTAGTATAAACAAAGGAACGAGAAATAGAAGAAAGCGAAATAAGAACAAAAACTTTAAAGAAATCATAAAAAAGAAAAAATCTCATACAATTATAAAAAAAGATTGTATAGGGAGTTTTTTATGATAATTTTAAAAAAGAAAAAAATAAGAATAGCAATACTAAGCGTATTTGCTATAATACTCGCAGTAGCGATGTTTAATGATAAAAGGGAAGATGTACCAACAGTATCATTACCTGTATCAGGAAAGACAATAGTAATAGATGCAGGACATGGAAAACCAGATGAAGGGGCGCAAAGCAGTAGAGGAACAACAGAAGCGGAAACTAATTTAAAGATAGCATTAAAATTACAAAATCTACTAGAACAAAGTGGTTCATCAGTTGTACTTACGCGTTCTGATGAAAATGCAATATATGATTTGGATGCCAAGACGCTAAAAGAAAAAAAGATATCAGATATTCACAATAGAGTAAAAATAGGAAATGAAAGTTCAGCAGATATATTTGTGTCGATACATTTAAACAAAATACCACAGCAGCAATATGATGGGTGGCAAACATTTTATAATGTGCAAAATGCAGAAGGAAAAAAACTTGCTGTAGCAATTCAAGATAATTTAAATAAGGCAATCGATAAAGAAAACAATAGAGTTGCAAAATCAATAGAAAATGTATACATAGTAAAACATGTTGAAATACCGATGACCATAGTTGAATGTGGTTTTTTATCAAATCCAGAAGAAGAGAAAAAATTATTAGAAGATGAGTATCAAAATAGACTGGCATGGGGCATATATAATGGTATAGTAGACTATTTTTATCAGTAACCTTTTTATAATAATTTAAAATAAAATATTATTCTATAACATAATATTACAAAAATACTGTAACCTTACGGAGACAGTATTTTTTTATGTAAAAAATGTGTGAAATTTGTGGAAATAGATTGACTTTTTGACAGTTTCATTGTATTATATTAGTTGTAAAAACTAGGATTTTAAGTTCGACAGAAATATCCTAAGGAGGAAGAATATGGGAGAAGTTATAGTTATAACATCAGGAAAAGGTGGAGTTGGAAAAACAACAACAACAGCAAATTTAGGCTCTAGTTTAGCACTAGAAGGAAAGAAAGTCGCATTGATAGATACAGACATTGGATTAAGAAATCTAGATGTAGTAATGGGATTAGAGAACAGGATAGTATATGATATAGTAGATGTTGTTGAAGGAAAATGTAAATTAAGACAAGCATTAATAAAAGATAAAAGATTTAAAGAATTATATTTATTACCAGCTGCACAAACAAGAGACAAAAGTGCAGTAAACGAAGAACAAATGAAAGAACTAACAAGCAAATTAAAAGAAGAATTTGACTATATACTTGTAGACTGTCCTGCTGGAATAGAGCAAGGATTTAAAAATGCCATAGCAGGAGCGGATAGAGCTATAGTTGTAACAACAGCAGAAATATCTTCAATAAGAGATGCAGACAGAATAATAGGACTATTAGAGGCAGCAGAAATTAAAAATCCAGAATTAGTAATAAATAGAATAAGACCTAATATGGTACGTAGAGGAGAAATGATGGATGTAAATGATATAGTTGATTTACTATCTATTGATTTAATAGGAGTAGTACCAGATGATGAATATATAATAACACAAACTAACAAAGGGGAACCAGTAATTCAAAATAGAAAAGCACCATCAGGAAAAGCGTATTTAGAAATTGCTAAAAGAGTATTAGGCGAAAATATAGAAGTAACAATTCCAGGGAAAGAAAAAGGATTTTTTGCAAAATTAAAAAGTCTATTCAGAAAATAAACAAAAGTTGGAGGGTAATAAATAATGTTTGAAAGCATAATGAATTTTTTCAAGAAAATGAGCAAAAAAGAAGAACAAACATTAAAATCTAAAGATGCCGCAAAAGAAAGATTACATTTGGTATTAATGCAAGATAGAGCCAATGTATCTGCTGACTTTTTAGATTTGATGAAACAAGAAATAATAGAAGTAATAAAAAAATACATAGACATAGATGAAAGTGCAATGGATGTAAGACTGACAAACAAAGAAAATGGAGATGGAAGCAATGGAGCACCAGCACTATATGCAAATATCCCTATCTTAAATATAAAAGATGAAGTAAGACAAACAGCACAAGTAAAAGATAGCGAAAAAGAAGAACCAAAAAAGAAAAAAAATGAGCAAGAAGAAAAACAAAGCAGGGAAGAAGAAAATAAAGTAGAAAAAAGAAACAATACAAAAGAAGAAGCTAAAGAAGAAGCCAAAGAAGAAACTAAAAAAGTAGAAAAGCAGACCCAAAAAACTAAAGATAAAAAAAAAATCTATAAAAAAGAGTGATTAAATGAATGTAAGAAATTTAAAAAAAATAGAATGGTGGATACCAATATGTGCAATTATATTGTGTGGAATTGGATTAATAGCATTATTTTCAGCATCATATGATTCGGGTTTAGAGGAATTTAAAAAACAAATTGTTTGGATGGGGATAAGCATTGGAATTATGATTGTCACTATGCTAATAGATTATAATGTTCTGGTAAAGTTATCTCCTATATTATATGGAATAGCAATAATATCGGTAATAGCAGTATTATTTACCAAACCAATAAGTGGAGCAAGAAGTTGGTTTGTAATTGGAAATGATTTATTTTCATTCCAACCAGCAGAAACAGCAAAAGTATTTGTAATATTATTTTTAGCATATGTGATATCTACAATACAAAAAAATGGTAGAAATGAAATAAGCAAAATACTTAAGTTAGCATTAATATTGTTAGCGATAGCAGTACCAGTATTATTAATAATAGTAGAACCTGATTATGGAACTGCAACTGCATATATAGTTTCATTTTTATTAATGATATTTGTTGCTGGAATAGATAGAAAATATATAATAACAGCATTTGCAGTAATAATAATAGCAGTACCATTAATCTATAATTTTGTGTTGCCACAACATGCAAAATCCAGAATAGATACATTTTTACACCCTGAATCAGATCCGAGAGGAGCAGGATATAATATTTTACAATCCAAACTCGCAATCGGAGCAGGTGAAATTACAGGAATGGGAGTTTTAAAAGGTAACCAAACACAATTAGGATATTTATATCCAAAGTCAACAGACTTTATATTTTCTGTAATTGGGGAAGAAATGGGATTTGTAATTGCATGTTCAGTTATAATTTTAAATATAATAATAATTACAAAGTCTATTCAAGTTGCAAAAGAGATTAAAGATGACGCAGGGGCGTATGTAGCAGCAGGAATTGCTGGAATATTTTTATTCCATACATTAGAAAACATTGGAATGACAATGGGATTGCTTCCAATTACAGGTGTACCACTATTATTTGTAAGTTATGGACGGAAGTTCAATGATGACAAGCTTTTTATGTCTTGGAATTTTATTGAACATTAGTAGTCAAAGAAAAAGAGGAATGTTTAATAAATAGGAGCAATAGAATGTACTTAAAAAAATTAAAAATAGGAAATGTAGAATTAGAAAACAATTTAATATTAGCTCCAATGGCAGGTGTAACAGACCTGCCTTTTAGACGTATAGTAGAAAAATTTAATCCTGGACTTGTATGCACAGAAATGGTAAGTTCAAAAGCATTATTATATGGAGATGAAAAAACGAAAGGACTATTAAAAACAGATGGAGAAAAAAGACCAATAAGTATGCAAATATTTGGAAGTGACATCGAATCAATGAAATATGCAGCTCAATATGTTAGTAAATTGGCAGATATTCTAGATATAAATATGGGATGTCCTGCTCCTAAAGTAGTAAAAAATGGAGATGGAAGCAAATTATTGCTTGATTTAGAAAAAGCAGAAAAAATAATAAAAGCAGTAGTAGAAAAATCTAGTGTACCAGTAACTTTGAAATTTAGAAAAGGTTGGGACAATGAACATATAGTTGCATGTGAATTAGCACAAATAGCAGAAAAGAACGGAATTTCAGCAATTACAATTCATGGAAGAACACGCACAGAGTTTTATACAGGTCATGCTGATTGGGATATAATCAAAAAAGTTAAAGAATCAGTAAATATTCCAGTGATAGGAAATGGAGACATAATAGATGAAGAATCAGCAAAAAAAATGTTTGAACAAACAGGTGTTGATGCAATAATGATTGCTAGAGGTACAATGGGAAATCCATGGATATTTAAACAAATTCAACATTATTTAGAAACAGGTGAAAAACTTTCTAAGCCTTCTAATCAAGAAAAGTATGAAATATTAAAAGAGCACATTGAATTTGATATTGCGTATAAAGGTGAAGGTGTTGCACTTAATGAAATGAGAAAGCACATTAGTTGGTATACTAAAAATATGCCGGATTCTAGTTCATTCAGAAATGAAATAAATCATATAACAACTAAAGAAGAATTATTACAAAAAATAGAAAACTATTTTTTATAGTAGATATAGTTATATTTTATTTTCAAAGTAATACATATACTTTAGGAGGTTATGTATGAAAAAGAAATATTGGATTATGTTATTGTTAATTGTGCTTATGGTTTGTGGAATATTTTTTTACAAAAATAGGGTTAAAAAATTTAAAATAGGAAATAATAAAACTAGTCAAGAAATTGTAGATTATATTTTAAATATTAGTTCATATGAAGTGAATGTAACAGTCAATGTAACCAGTAATAAGAACAACAACAAATATATATTAAAACAAACATATCAAGATAAAAGCAAAAGTACACAAGAAGTAATTGAACCAAGCAATATAGCAGGAGTAAAAATAGAAAATGATGGAACAAATATCAAAATAGAAAACAGCCAATTAGATTTAACAACGATTTTAGAAAATTATAATTATTTAGGAAGCAATTGTTTAGATTTAAGTAGTTTTATAGAAGATTATAAAACAGATGAAAAATCTCAATATAAAGAATCCGAAAATGAAATAATAATGAAAACAAAAAATAAAATATTACATATAAACAAAGAAACACACAATCCAACGCAAATGGAGATAAAGGACAACAAACAAAAAACGACAATTTACATATTATATAATGAGGTAAAGGTAAATAGTACGCAATAAAACTAGAAACTTTTACGAAATATATAGATGTAAATTACTATTGACTTTACTTCGAACTAATAAAAATATACGAAACTATAGACTTAAAAAATGTAGTTTTTGGGAGTGAAGAAGATGGTAGTAAAAAGAGGAGACATGTTTTATGCAGATTTAAGTCCAGTTGTGGGCTCAGAACAAGGAGGAATAAGGCCAGTATTAATAATACAAAATGATTTAGGAAACAAATACAGTCCAACTGTTATTGCAGCAGCCATAACATCCCAAACAAATAAAGCAAAATTACCAACACATATAGAACTAGGAGAAAATACAAGTGGACTTAAGAGCAATTCAGTAGTTCTTACTGAGCAAATAAGAACAATAGATAAAAGCAGATTAAAAGAAAAAATAGGGCATATAGAAGATAATCATATAATTAACCAATTAAACAATGCGCTTGGCGTAAGTTTCGGATTAGGAAATGGTCAATAGGGAAGAAAGCTTCTCTTTGATCATTTTTATTTTGCACGGAAAAAAAGCGATCTCAGATGTGCAATGCACGGAAAAAAAGCGATCTCACGTGTGCAAATATAGGTTTAAAATAGATATGTCACAAGAAGATTGAAAATAAAATATTGAAAAGAGAGCACAAAAATGATATTGTTTAAATGACCAAAAATAAACATA
>MNRR01000035.1:17301-77128 GCA_001916055.1 Clostridium sp. 28_12 | reverse complement strand
ATGCAACAAATAAAAATCTAAAATGGGTTTCAAGTGATGAAAAAATAGCAACAGTAACTCAAAATGGAGTTGTAACAGGAGTTGCAGATGGAATTGTTGAAATATCTGTCATAACAGAGGATGGACAAAAAGTAGCAAAATCAACAGTAACAGTTGAAAAGGAAACTGTTATACCTGATGATAATAATAAGGTAAATGATACAAAAGAACCAACAAATAATACAAATCAACCTGCTAAAGTAGACAATACAGTTGCAAATGCAGAGTTGCCAAAAGCAGGAACAAATATGATGATTTTAGGAATAATTGCCTTAATATCAGTAATATCTATAATAATTTATAAGAAAAATAAAAAATTCAATGACATAAAATAATAAAAAGTCTGCCAGCAATGCTGGTAGATTTTTTTAGAAAGTGCAGTCAGTATATTGACAAGATTTTTTTTATGTGATAATCTAGTATCGAAAACCAGATAGAATTGAGAGGAAATTTATAATGGAAAGAGAAAGATATTTTAATGCCGTAGAATTTAAAGACATAAAAGGGATAATATATAATTCAGCCAAGCAATATGCAAAAAATACAGCCTTCATATTAAAACATAAAGAAGACAAAAAAGTAACTTATGAAAATATAACATATAAAAAGTTATTACAAGATATAAATGCATTTGGAACCCAATTATATGAAATGGGATTAAAAGACAAAAGAATAGCAATAGTAGGAAGAAACAGATATGAGTGGGTAATAACGCACTTGTCAAATCTATTAGGTGGAATAGTATCAATACCACTAGACAAAGAATTACAAGTAGACGAATTAGAAAGTTGCTTAGAAAGAAGCAAAGCAGATGTTGTAGTATTTGATGAAAAATACACAGAAAATATAGAAGAGATAAAGAAAAGGCAAAATACAAAATTACAAACATATATCTGTATGACAGAAAAAGAAGGATACCAAAACTTTTGGGACTTGAAAGCACAAGGAGAAAAACTAATAAAACAAGGAAAAAAAGAATACACAAAAGTAAAAATAGATGAAAACAAAATGGGAATATTATTATTTACTTCAGGAACAACATCAAAATCAAAAGCTGTAATGTTATCACAACACAATATAGCATCAAATGTATATGCAATGTTATTAGTAGAAAAATTCTTACCAACAGATGTAAATCTAGCATTTTTACCATTTCATCATATATTTGGATCAACAGAAATGATAGTAATGTTAGCATCAGGGATTGCAACAGCATTTCCAGATGGACTAAGATATGTGGCACAAAACTTAAGGGAATACAAAGTATCATTGTTTGTAGGGGTTCCACTACTTGTAGAAGCAATATATAGAAACATAGAAAAAGAAGTTGAAAAACAAGGGAAGACAAAAGTAATAAACCTTGCAAAAAAAGTAAGCAATGCATTATTAAAATGTCATATTGATGTAAGAAAAAAAATGTTCAAGTCAATTTTTGACGCATTAGGTGGAAACATGAGATTCATAATATCAGGTGGAGCACCATTAGATCAAAAAGTTGCAAAAGGATTTAATGACTTAGGAATTGAACTTGTTCAAGGATATGGATTAACAGAAACTTCACCAGTAATAGCTGCTGAAAATGCATACAAAAAGAGAAGTGGTTCAATTGGATTTCCAATGGACAATGTAGAATTAGAGATTGTTGATAAAGACGAAAATGGAATCGGAGAACTTCGTGTAAAAGGTCCAAATGTAATGCTTGGATATTATGAAAATGAAGAAGAAACAAAGAGAGTAATAAGAGATGGTTGGTTTTATACAGGAGACTTAGGATATATTGATAAAGATGGATTTATATTCTTAACAGGAAGACAAAAAGATATGATAGTTTTGAAAAACGGTAAGAAAGTATTTCCAGAAGAATTAGAAACATTAATTAATAGACTTGAACTGGTAAAAGAATGTATAGTTTATGGAATGCCAGATGAAAAAGACAAAAATGACTTAAAATTGTCAGTAAAAATAGTTTATGATAAAGATGTTGTAAAAGAAAAATACCCAAATACAACAGAAGAAGAACTAAGAAAAATTATATGGGAGCAAATAAAAGAAATAAACAAAACATTTCCACCATATAAATATATCAAAAACATGATTTTAACAGATCAAGAACTTATAAAAACAACTACACAAAAAATAAAAAGACAAGAAGAAATCAAAAAAATACTAGGGTCTACTAAATAGACTCTAGTTTTTCTTTTTCTTGTCCGCTTTTTTTTCTGTGGGAACAATAATATTTTTAGGCTTTTTTTCATTTATTTTTGGTTTTGCTGCATCAATATGTTCATAAACAGGAGAAATATCTAAATTTGAACCATCACCACTTATAACTTTTATTCCTTTTTTTTGCTCATTTTTATCAGACATATAAAACACTCCTTATCAAATTTTTATTATATTATCATAAAAATAATCAAAAGTAAATAATAATTGGAATAAATATAGAAATAGGAACTATAGTATGATAAAATACAGATAAAAGAAATAGAAAGGATGACATGTATGAAAAAATTAATAAAAGAAAAATGGTCAAAAATGCAGGAAATGTCAGAAAATATGAAAAGGGACCATATTAGTGAAAGTGCAGCACAATGTTCATATTATACGATACTATCATTTATACCATTTTTGATTTTATTGATAACATTAATACAATACACAGGAATTGCTCCGCAGACTTTATTTGATGCGATATCAAAAATAATACCATCAAGTATGAGTGAAATGGTTTTAGGAATAGTGCAAGAAGTATATTCTAAATCAATAGGGACAATTTCAATATCTATAATATTTACAATCTGGACTGCTGGAAAAGGATTTTATGCATTAACAGCAGGACTACAAACGGTATATCAGACTAAAGGAAAGAAAATTACATCATATATATATTTACGAATAAAGGTATTATTAGAAACAATATTGTTCATCATATTAATTGTAATGGGATTGATAATATTAGTTTTTGGAAATGGTGTAGTTGATATAATAAAAGAATATTTTGGAGGATTTAAAAATTATACTATAATATCATCAATTATAGCCCAACTTGGATTTATGTTTGCAACATTCGTAGTGTTTTTATTATTATATAAATTTATGCCAAAACACAAAGTGACATTTAAAAGTCAAACATATGGTGCTTTGTTTGGTGCAGTTGCACTTAATGTGATTTCCTTTATATTTTCAAGATATTTAACTATATTCAAAGGTTTTTCTATAACTTATGGAAGTTTAACAACTCTTATGTTGGTAATGATGTGGACATATTCTTGCTTTTATACAGTCTTTTTAGGTGCTGAATTAAATAAATTTATGAGTAAGAACTGACATGTTTATTATAAAAACAAAAAACTCGCACAAATAAAGTGAGAGTTTTTTTCAGCTGTTAGAGAATAGCTCCTAAAACTAATATCCCTAAATTATCCTCATAAATTTTATTGAATTGAGTCATAGGAAGAGGATTAGTGCCAAGACCTACTTCAATAGTATATCCTGGTTTATTATAGTTCTGAATAAACCAATCTTTATAGCCAGCAAAACTTGAATTATAAGGAGTAGGTTCAAGAGAATATCCACTAACATTAGCAAATTGAGTTCCAATCTGAAAAGCACCAGGAGGACTATAATTCTGAAATTGCCAGTAAATAACTTCACCTTGAGAGTGATAAGCGAGTATAAGCCTGAAATTATGTTGTAAAGTAAAGTTATAAACAGCTAAAGTTTCTGGTTCTGTAAGAGGTCCATATCCAACAAAATCACGAGGGGCAGGGCCGAGTAAATCCTTGCTCATATTTTATTTCACGAGCTTTTTGCCACTCTGCTGGAAACTGCAGATTCAAATCAACACCACGAATGTTCGCTTTCCAGTCATCGGGAAAAGGAATTGTTGCAAATCCATAAGCAATTTTTTCTGCTTGCTTGTATGAAGGAGATGTTTTTGGAAGAACACCTGTAACTAAGTCGACACCATCAGGGTTAACCATAGGAACAAGATAAATTGAGACAGTTTCGAATAAACGTCTAGCAGAAAAATTCCAAATAGAAGAATTAGACTGAACAGCATTACAATAATCATACATAAATTCTAAAAGAACCAAAGAAGTAATCCATTCATTAGCATGATAACTAGCAGAATAGAAAACCTCTTTTTGTCCACGTCCAATTCTAACAAAAGGAATATCTTTTCCCATAATGCTTTTGCCAATAGAGCCAGTTTTGATAAAAGGATAAGCCTGTTTTAAAATACGTAAATTTTCATATAACAAATTAGAACTAAGAATATAATCATTCATAAAAACCTCATTTCTTGACAATTAGAAGAAATATAAAAGTGAACCGCGGTAAGAACAGGTCATAAATGTGCATAAGCACAAAATTCTAGAAATTGCCATGATAATTGTAATATTATATGAAGAAAATGCAAAAAGGTTGATAAAATATTAAATAAATGCTAAAATAGCAGTGGATAAAAACAAGATAAAGGAGAGAGGTCTATGAATAAATACATGGAAATAGCAAAAAACAAATCAATAAAAGGATTTAAAAATAAAGAAGGTGGTCCATTTGGAGCAGTAATAACAGATAAGGATGGAAATATAATTGCAGAAGGAAATAATAGAGTTCTATGCAGTAATGATCCAACAGCACATGCAGAAGTTGTAGCAATTAGAACAGCATGTGAAAAATTGAAAACATATGACTTATCAGGATATATTTTATATACATCATGTGAACCATGTCCAATGTGCTTATCAGCAATAATTTGGGCCAATATAAAAACAGTCTATTATGGATGTACAAAAGAAGATGCAGGAAACATTGGATTTAGAGATGATATCATATACCAATATTTAAAAGGTGAAAATAAAGATTTAATTAATTTAAAACAAATGGATAGAGATGAATGTATACAAGCATTTGAAGAATATAAAAAAGAAAATGGGGTAATATATTAAAATAAAAGAGAGCATTAAATAGAATTAGAGGGAAAGAATATCTTTCCCTCTTTAGAGATTTGTTTGCGTGCCCCTAATACCATAGTTTTAATTCATTAATGGCCAAAATATAATAACCATCTTGCAATAAAAATAATTTCTTCAATGAATTTGTCAGATTTGAATTTGCTTAGAAGAATTATGATAAATGAAATTATCATTATCTTAGCAAAAAATTTGGCATACATCCGAAAGAAAAATTTTTTGCGAACCCATGGTGAAATGTCATCACAACAATTAGCGTTGGTCTGGAATCCAAATGGATAAGCTTTGTCCTTTTTGGAATAAATGAAAAATCCTAAAAGACAAGCACCAAACAATAATGTTGCCATGAAGCCCTCCTCTCTTAGATGATACATTTGTTATATTTCGCTGTATCCACGAACAATGAATATATTATACAATTTTTTTCAATAAAAAGCAATACTTCATTAATTCGAAAATGTTGAAATTTTCGCAAATTTGTGTCATAATAGTCTATAAGAAAAGAGGTAAAAAGTGGATAATAATTTAAAAAAATTAGAATTTGATAAAATATTAGATAATTTATCAAAATATTGTAAAACATATATAGGAAAAAAATACGTTTCAGAGCTAAGGCCATCACAAGACAAAGAAACAGTACAAAAAACATTAGCAGAAACTAGTCAAGGAGTAATACTAATTCAAAGAAATAGTACACCACCATTAGGAGAAATAGCAGATATAACTGTATATTTAAAAACTTTGGATGGATGTGGATCACTTAGTATAAAAGCATTATTAGAGTTACAAAATATTTTACAAATGGCAGAAAGTTTAAAAAACTATTTAGCAAAAGATTTTCTTGAAACATCAGATTTTTCAGCGATAAAGCAATATTTTGAAGAACTATATATAAATCCAAGTATAGTAGCAACTTTGGTAAAATCAATTGTTGATGAAGATACAATTGCAGATAGTGCATCAGCCAAATTGCAGGATATACGTAGAAAAGAACGAAAAATTGAACAAGATATACGTTCAAAATTAAATACAATTTTACATTCAGCTACATATTCAAAATATATGAGAGAAAACTTGGTAACAATTCGTAATGGACGTTTTGTAATACCAGTAAAAGAGGAATATCGTAGTTGTGTAAAAGGATTTGTGCATGACATGTCAAGCAGTGGCTCAACTGTATTTATAGAGCCAATATCTGTATTTGATTTTAATAATGAACTTTCTAATTTGCATATAGAAGAAGAACTAGAAATTGAAAGAATTTTGCAAAACTTAAGTGGACTACTATTTCCATATACAAAAGAACTTGAAAATGATGTTAAACTAATAGGAAAGTTAGACTTTATATTTGCCAAAGCACACTATTCACTAGAAATGAAGTGCAATATGCCAGAAATTAATGATGATAAAATAATCAACCTAAAAAATGCACGTCATCCATTAATAGACCAATCAAAAGTTGTACCAATTTCATTAGAATTAGGAAAAGAATTTTCAAGTTTAATTATAACAGGACCAAATACAGGTGGAAAAACAGTATCATTAAAGACAATAGGTCTTTTATCAGCTATGGCATGTAGTGGATTAAATATTACAGCAGATGAACATTCAAGCATTTATGTATTTGACCATATTTTTGCAGATATAGGAGATGAACAAAGCATTAGTGAATCATTAAGTACATTTTCTTCACATATCAGCAATATATCAAAATAACTCAAACAGCCACAGCAGATAGTTTAATTCTTGTAGACGAATTAGGTTCTGGAACAGACCCACTAGAAGGTGCACATCTTGCAATAAGTATTTTACAATACTTTACAGAGCAGGGATGTTTAACAGTGGCAACATCACACTATCAAGAATTAAAAAAATATGCATTAGTAACACCAGGTTTTAAAAATGCAAGTGTTGAATTTGACATTGAAAATTTAAAACCAACATATAGATTATTAATAGGAATACCAGGAAAAAGTAATGCTTTTGCAATAAGTAGAAAACTTGGACTAGATGAAAAAATAATAGAAAAAGCATCAGCAATGATTGATAAAGAGACTGTAAACTTAGAAGACTTATTAAAAAATATATATGACCAAAAATCAGAAATAGAGAATGAAAAACAGCGCACAAAAATAGCATTACAAGAAGCGGAAGAGCTACAAAAATCTTTAAAAAATCAACATTTTGATGTTTCTAGCAAAGAAAAAGAAATGATTGCGAATGCAAAACAAGAAGCGAAGCAAATTTTAATAGAAGCAAAAGAAACTGCAAATTCAATTATAAGAGAAATGGATAGTACAAATTCTGCATCTAAAGCAAACAAACTTAGAAACAAGTTAAATGACAAAATAACATCACTTACAATTGAAAAAGAGGATATAGAATTATCAGAAAATCTATTGCCATCAATCAAAAGAGCTGCTATAAAACCAGGATTAGATGTACATGTGAAAAATCTAGATGCAGATGGAACAGTAGTATCAAATATATCTAAAGATGACACAGTACAGGTTCAAATTGGAATAATGAAGATGAAAGTAGACATAAAAGAACTGCAAGAAGCCAAAAGCAAAAAAAGTAATAATGTAAAGGTAGAAAAATCAGCACGTTCAAGCTTTAAAGCACAAACAGTAAAACCAGAAATCAATGTATTAGGACTAACAGTAGATGAAGCAGTGCCATTAATAGACAAATATATAGATGATTGTTTTGTAGCAAAACTTTCGCCAATTAGAATTGTTCATGGAAAAGGAACAGGAGCATTAAGAAATGGTATTCACAGATATTTGAAAACAAATAAAACAGTTGATAATTTCAGACTTGGTACATTTGGAGAAGGAGAAATGGGAGTTACAATTGTCAATCTAAAAATAAAATAGAACAGATAAAAACGTGTTTTTTCGGTGCATTGCACAGAAAAAACACGTTCTGAAATGTTCTAAATTTCCATTTGACTTCCTAAAAAACTTGCAGCTGATTGAGCAACTTTCTTTTCAACTTCATTCATTTTTGTATTAGACTCTTTTGATTATCTCCATTAGAAATTATAGGATAAACTACTTGTGAATTATATTTTCTTTCATTATTGTCATTTTTTGTTATAGGGACTGCTACATCACTATTTTCTTTACTTGTATAAACTTCTTTATCTTCCATTAATTGTTCTAATTCGTCACTAACATTTTGCTCTAAAAATTCTTTTTTAGGTCCGCCAGAAATTGCTATTACAGTATCTTTGTCAGTTATGCAAGCTATATGACCAGTTGTTTTTGATAATGTTTCGGCGTAACCTGTTGCAAACTCTGATAACTCACCAATAGGAGAATATTTTTTCAAAATTACTTGACCTTCCCTATCTGTAAATATTTCAAGAGGTTCGCCTTCTTTTATACGTAATGTTTTTCTAATTTCTTTTGGAATTACAACTCTACCTAAATCATCTATTCTTCTTACAACACCTGTTGCTTTCATAATCTTCCTCCTTTTTGTTTTTAAGTATATTCTTATTATGACAAAAAAGGAAAAAAATATACATAAAAATTTTTCTTGAATTTGTTAAAAAAATATATTATAATAGATGTGTATTTGGGGATGTAATGGTTTCGACATTGCATTGGAATCACAGATAGCGAGTAGTGGATTCTCGTTTGCCACTTAAAAAACGAGAAAACTAAATATAAACGCTGATAATACAGAATTAGCATTTGCTGCTTAGTTTGCGGCAACGCCAGTTAAGATATCCCCGCATATTTTAATTTGGTGTCATTTAGCGGGAAACAAAGCTATTTTTTCTGCGGAAATAGTGGGTATTTAGCAGATATATTTATTAATTGTTTGTTTGTTAATGATTAATAAATGAATTTCAATAACAAACTGCACTCGGAGAAGTTTGTGTGGATAGTGTTATGGACAGGGGTTCGACTCCCCTCATCTCCACCATTGACATTTCTGGTCGAGGCGAGGTAACACCTCAAATTTTATTTTTCTTCATATATCAATTTTGCTCATGCCTGTGCTTAATAATAAAAGCAATAAGTCTTTATGTCTGCAAGTTTTATAATCAATAAAGTTCAAATAATCTACCAAATATAAAAAATATGGTATTTTTTTTAATATTTTGTATAAATTTTAGAAAAAAACATATAATATTTAATAAAAACATTTACAACCATTCGTAAAAATGATAAAATTAACGAGTGTTTGTTAAGAAAGGTGAAGAGATATGAATGAAAATAAATTAATAGATTTTTTAAATAAAAACAATGGTTATATAAAAACCAGAGATTTTGAAAAATTAGGTATTTCCAGACCGTCTATTCAAGGATATATTGATAAAAAGATTATTAGAAAAGTATCTCGAGGATTATATATAGATAATACACTAATAGAAGATGAATTTTATATATTACAACAAAAATTTTCAAATATTGTATTTTCTTATAATACTGCTTGTTATTTACTTAATCTAAGTGATAGAGTTCCATACAAAATAGATGTAACAACTTTAAACCATAATAATATAAGTGAAGATTTACAGATACATTATGTTGCAAAAGATAAATTTGACATAGGAATTATAGAAATAGAAAGTCCTTATGGAAATCCTATAAAAATATATAATGCTGAAAGGTGCATATGTGATCTATTAAGGAATAAAAATGAAGTCGACATAGAACTTTATAATAAAATTATAAAAAATTATTTTAAGCAATCGAAAAGAAATTTAATAACTTTGGAAGAATATGCAAAAATATTTAATATACAAGAAAAATTTGAAAATATTATGGAGGTATTAATATAGTGATTGATTATAGTGAATTATTTGAAAAGTCGAAACAATTTGCAAAAGAGTCTGGACTAACTCAATTAGAATTATATCAAAGATTTATGTTTGAAAGAATTTTAGAGAGAATATCTGTATCAAAATACAATGAAAATTTTATATTAAAAGGTGGTCTATTACCTTCTGCAATGTTAGGAATAAATAGTCGAAGTACAAGAGACATGGATATTTCTATAAAAGGCATTGATGTATCTCAAGAGAATATGTTAGAAATTTTAAATGAAATTTTATCAATAGATATTAATGATAAAGTTAAATTTGATGTTGTTAATATTACAGATATACGTGCAGATGACGAATATGGTGGAAATAAATATCATATAGTAGGAAAATTAGAAAATTTAAAAGTAGCATTAGAAATTGATATTTCTACAGGAGATGAAATCACTCCAAATGAATTAAATTTTGAATATATATCTATATTTGAAAATAAAAAGATATATATTGATACATATAATATTGAAACAATATTGGCAGAGAAGATCGAAACAATTCTTCGCAGGGGAAAATACAATACTAGAATGAAAGATTATTATGATGTTTATTTCTTTTTGATGAAATTAAGAAATGATATTGACTTAGAGATATTTAAGCAAGCATTAAATAATACTTTAAGAAAAAGAGAGGCTTTTGATTATTATAATGATTATAAGCAAATTTTAGATTTGATTGCTGAAGATGATAGAATTATTAATTATTGGAATACTTATAAGAAGAAAAACAAATATGCTGAGAATATAGAATTTAAAGAAATAGTTAAAATTTTAAAAGAATTTTTAGATAGTATAAATTAAGTATATTATGGATTGGATAGCGAAATGCATGAAGTATTACCTGATTAAATTCAATTTTCTTCTGCAATCTCTGAAGGCAAGTACTTTTGTAGTAAACACCTCGTGTTTGCAGCTAGCCGTTTAACTATATTAAAAAATTTTGGAGGTAATTCAATGGCAAGAACAGTTGAAGAAAGCGTGATGAACGCAATCATGGGAGCATTTGTAGGTAATGGTCAGGCACAGGTCTCTAAGCCTAGCAAGTCTTATATGGCAATCGGAGATTCTATTCCTAAGGTTGGTGAACACTATAAGTGTAAGAGACTTGAGAAAAATTCGAAAGGTGAGCTCATTTTTCGTAGCACTGAAACCACAACTGTGCAGGATGTCAAAAATCTGGCAGGTAACGTATTTATCGTTTCTACCAGAAATTCGTACTATGTAACTCGTGTGCTTTATGAAAAATTTAATAAAGGTCTGCAAAAAACTTGAGCCAATCCATTAGGAGTATTATGTATAAATACTCCTGCAATTATTGCTAACCATCTTAATAATTGTACTTTTTTACTTTGTAACTCTGTCAATTCATAAAATTCATATCCTTTCAATTGATTGTAATCATATTATCATATTTTGTTATATTTTACAACAGCAAGTATAAAATTAGTAATGGACAGATAATTAGATATGATAATAATGAGTATAAAAAAATTACTAGTTTTGTTATATCTCCACAACATCAGCTAGTTGTTCCAAATAAAACAGGATTGAAAATCAAGAAAAAATATTACAAATAGGAGCTAAAAAATCAATTGAAAAAATCTTGCTAATTCAAAAACAGATTTTCGCAAATATATTGCAATTTACTTGAAATTGTAATAAAATGTCAAATAGTAAGAAATGGAGATGATTAAAAATGAATGAACTAGATAAAAAAGAAAATTATACTAACAAAACCTTTGAAGATATAAAACATATTGATGAAAATGGAGTTGAATATTGGTATGCAAGAGAATTACAATTAGTTTTAAATTATAAAGAATGGCGAAAATTTGAAAATGTAATAAACAAAGCAAAAGAATCTTGTAGGAACAGTGATATTACTGTTCTTGAACATTTTGTCGACATTGACAAAACGATAAAAATGCCTAAAGGTGCAACAAAAAATATTAGAGATTATAAATTAACTCGTTATGCATGCTATTTAATAGCACAAAATGGAGATACTAGAAAAAAAGTAATTGCTCTTGCACAAACATATTTTGCAATTCAAACTAGGAAACAAGAGATTAGCGAAAAAGAATATAGTTCATTAACAGAAGATGAAAAGAGATTTTATCAAAGAAACTTAACAAAGAAAGGAAATTATTCACTTAATCAAATAGCGAAAAAAACAGGAGTTAAAAATTTTGATAAATTTCACAATAGCGGATATAAAGGTTTATACAATGGAGAAACGGCAGATGATATTGCTAAAAGAAAAGGATTGAGATACAGAGAAGATATTTTGGATAATATGGGAAGTGATGAACTTATAGCAAATTTATTTAGAATATCTCAAACAGAACAAAAATTAAAAAAAGATAATATTCAAAGTGAAAAAGAAGCTAATAAAGCTCATTATGAAGTTGGATCAAAAATAAGAAAAACGATAAAAGAACTAGGAGGAACTATGCCAGAAGACTTACCAACACCTAAGAAAAGTTTAAAACAATTAGAGAAAGAAAATAAAAAAGCTTAAAGAAAAAATAAAATAAATAAAGGAAAAGAGGTAGTAAGATGAGTACAAATGATTATTTCTGATGAAGATACTAGAAAGTTAATGCTAGAAATAAAAAGAATTTTAAAAGAAGATGGATTATTCATTGGTTATGAAGCGAAAAATCTTTCCATAAAGCCTTGCCAAAAACGGAAATAAAAGGTATAATAAAAATATACTAAAAAATATAACGAAAAGAGAGGAGCGATTTTTATGCAAATAAAAATAACAGGAAAGGAACTAAAGGTAACAGAAGCAATAAACGATTATGTAGAAAGAAAGATGGACAGAATAGCAAAATACTTTGATAATGCAGAAGCAGATGTAACAATAAGAGTAGAAAAAAATGTACAAATTGCAGAAATAAAAGTATCAGCAAATGGTGAAATGTTCAGAGCAGTAACAGAGGATAAAGACTTATATGCTTCAATAGATAAAGATATAGATATATTAGAAGGACAAATTAGAAAATCAAAAACAAAAAAAGATAAAATAATGAAAGAGGCAAGTTTAAAATCATTAGATGTTGAAGGTCCAGTACATGAAGTTACAGATGAAATATTAAAAACAGAATATTATGATATTAAACCAATGACACCAGAAGATGCAAAACTAAAATTGCAAGAAAGACCAACTCAAATGTTCTTAGCATTTGTTAATGTTGAAACTTCTAAAGTTAATGTTATCCATAAATTAAAAGATGGTAAAAATTATGGTTTAATCGAACCAGAAGCTTAATGAATAATAGAATAGATTGAAGAGAAATAGCAGAAATGTATTACAGCATTCTGCTATTTTTTAAAATCAATTAATAAAAAGTAATGGGGAGATGATATGAAAAATTGGATGGGATATGATATAACCAAAAAAAGTTGCCTTAAATATTTTTTATTTAAAGTAACTTTTTTATTAATTACTTGAAAATTTTAGATTTAAGCAAAAAAGAAATCAAAGAAAATCCAGAAATTGACACTATACTAGAATATGATTATATTGAAACAGGTTCTTTGATTTCGATAAAAAAGAATGTTGAAAACATATTAATACCATCAGAAGAGCGACATATTAAATCTATATAAAAATGATATAGTAAAATATAGTGGAGATGATTCGGTTAAAGTACAAAGTATTTTTGAAGAAATATCATCTCAATTACAAAAATATGAAAAAAGATTTTCTTTTAATGCAATTCAAAAAGATGCAAGATATAGAGATTATAAAGATGCATTTTTTTGGCTTCAAGAATCTATGATTGTAAATATTGCATATAATACAACTGAACCTAATATAGGACTTAGATTAAATGGGGAATCAAGTGCATTGAAATGCTACATGGGAGGTACTGGATTATTAATTTCTTTAGCATTTGATGAAAAAGGATTGGTTGATGAAGAAGTATATAAGAAGATTTTATTTAATAAGCTTGCATTTAATGAAGGGATGATTATGGAAAACATTGTTGCACAAATGCTTACTGCAACAGGAAAAAATTATACTTTTTCTTCTTTAAACAAGTTTAGAAACAAATATAAAGAATATTTGTAAACAGGATATATGTTACATATAGATGATTTAAAGGTGGAAGAAGATATAGTATTTTTACTGATTTATATGACATGCTTATTATAGTTATATAATTGCCAATTCTAAAAAGCACAAAAAAGTATACTATATTTTTAATAAAACAAATGTCAAAAACAAGAAATTATTTGAAAAAACAATGGTTTCTTAATTTTTTTTGTTTTTTGTAAACAAAAATAAACAAAAAGTATTGAAAAAAAAGTTGAGAAATGATATAGTAAATATGATATGAAAAAATTCGACAAAAAAGAACAAATAAAAATAATAAAAGCAATATTAATAGTAATATGGATGATAGTAATATTTAATTTCTCAAATCAAGGTGGAACCGAATCAAGTGGAACAAGCTCAAAAGTGACCAAAATAATAATAAATGTAATAACAAAAGATAAAGAAGAACCCAATAAACAAACAGAGGAATGTATAGAAAAAGTTGTACGAAAAGGAGCACATTACACCATCTATACAGTCGGAGGATTCTTAATAATGAACTATACATATTCAATGGAGAAAAACAAAAAGCAAAAGATATTAGTAAGTTTACTTTTTGGCGCATTTTACGCGACTACAGATGAACTGCATCAATATTTTGTACCTGGAAGAAGTGCAAGATTATTTGATGTTGGGTTAGACACATTAGGAGTGCTTACTGGAATATATATACATTTAGGAAGTATGGTTTTAATTAACAAGCTATCCAGAAAGCAAGTAGATGGTTTAAATTAAAATGAATTGATTTAGGGATGTTTAAAAGGGGGAAGCTAAAGTGAATACAAATTTAGCACGTGAAGAAGTCGTTGACGTTGTTGATAATGTAATACCAAATATACATGCATTACCAACAGTCACAAAAGAAACAACTAGATTCCGTCAAGGTGAAGCGCTTGGCTACAAGATATTAAAAAGAATTGTGGACATAATAGGAGCGTTATTTGGAATTATAATGCTAGTGCCAATGACAATAGGAATATACATAGCAAATTTAATAGTTGGGGATAATGGACCAATTTTCTATTCTCAAAATAGGATCGGAAAAGATGGTAAAATCTTCAAAATGTATAAATTTAGATCAATGGTCATGGGAGCAGATGAGAAATTAGAAAAATATTTAGAAGAGAATGAAGAAGCAAGAAAAGAGTATAAAATAAATAAAAAATTGAAAGATGATCCAAGAGTAACAAAGATAGGAAAATTTATTAGAAAAACTTCGATTGATGAATTTCCTCAATTTGTTAATGTTCTTAAAGGTGATATGAGTTTGGTTGGACCTAGACCATATCTTCCTAGAGAAATTGATGATATGGGAAAGGCTTATCCTTATATTACTGCAGTTAAACCTGGTGTTACAGGATTGTGGCAGGTTAGTGGAAGAAATGATGTTACATTTGAGGAAAGACTTGATTTAGATATACAATATTATAAACAAAAAGGAATAAAATCAGATATGAAATTATTAGGAAAGACGGTTAAAAAAGTTGCATTTAAGGAAGGAGCTAGATAAATGACAATTGATATAATATGCCCTTTGTATAATGCTGAGAATGATATAGAAAATTTACACAAGTCATTATTAATGCAAAAAAACGTTTTAATAAATAAAATAATATATATATTAACTGAGTGTAAAGATAATACAGAAAAGATATTAAATGATTTACATATACCATATGAGAAAATAAAAAAGGAAGAATTTTCTCATAGTTTGACAAGAGAAAATGCAGCTTTAAAAAGTGAGGCAGATATTGTTGTTTTTATTACACAGGATATTAAAATAAAAAGAGATGATTGGTTATATTTTTTAACTAAGGATATTGCTAATGGAAGTGTTGCTGCTTGTTATAGTAGACAATTATGTAATAATAATACAATTGAAAAATATACTAGAGAATGTAATTACCCTAAAGAATCAAAAGTTGTTAGCAAAGATGATATAGAAAAAATGGGATTAAGAGCATTTTTCTTTTCTGATGCTTCTTCTGCAATTAATAGAAAAATATTTGCAAAATTAAATGGCTATGATAATAAAAACTTAGTTATTAGTGAAGACATGTATATTGCATATAAATTAATAACAAATGGATATAAAATAAAATATTGTGCGGATTCAGAGGTGGTACATTCACACAAATTTACATTAAAACAGTATTATAATAGATATAAAGATACAGGAAAGTTTTTTAAACAAAATGATTATTTAAATAATTATAAAGTAAATCAAGCAGGTGGAAGTATGGCAAAGTATGTTTTAAAAAGAGCTATACAAGATAAGAATTGGAGTGTACTAATTAAGTTTGTTCCTAATATGGCTGTTAGATTTATTGGGATGAAAATGGGGAAAATAAATGGATGATAGAAAAATTAAAAATGTAGTGATTGTAAATGACTTTAATTATGTTCAAGGGGGAGCTAGTAAAGTTGCGATTGATACTGCAAAAATATTGAAAGAACAAGGAATAAAAGTTTTCTTTTTTTCAGCTGTTAATAAAGAGAATGAAAAAATAAACGGAGTAAAATATATTTCAACTAATCAGCAAGAAGCTTTAAAGGAAAAAAATAAAATCAAAGGCGCTATTAATGGAATATATAATTTAAAGGCAAAAAAAGAACTAAAAAAGTTACTAAAAACTTTAGACAGAGATAACACAATTATACATGTGCATGGATGGACTAAAGCATTATCAAGTAGTGTTTTTGATATAGCATTTAAAATGAGATTTAAAGTTGTATTGACATTACATGACTATTTTACAGCATGCCCAAATGGCGGATATTTTAATTATAAGAAAAATGAGATATGCAAGTTTAAACCATTATCTTGGAAATGCATAAAATGCAACTGTGATTCAAGAAATTATGGATTTAAACTATATAGATTAATTAGACAATTCGTACAAAATAAAATAGTAAAATTAAATGATAAGTTAGAAAATGTAATTACAATATCAGAATTTAGTGAAAAAATATTAAAAACGACTCTAGGAAAAAATACAAGAGTAACAAGAATTTATAATCCAATAGATATTGAAAAAAATTTGGAAAAGGTAGACCCTAGTAAAAATGAATATTATTTGTACGTTGGAAGAGTTTCAAAAGAAAAAGGTGTAGATTTATTTTGCCAAGCTATTTCCGAATTGGATTATAAAGGTATAGTTGTGGGGGATGGAGATGAAAGACAAAAACTTGAAACAGAATTTCCTAATATAGAGTTTACAGGTTGGAAAAATAAAGATGAGGTAAAACAGTACATGAAAGGAGCTAAAGCTTTAATTTTTCCGAGTAAGTGGTATGAAGGGGCACCACTTACACCATTAGAAGCTATGCAATATGGTGTTCCTTGTATTTGTTCAAATGTTTCGGCGGCTGTTGATTATAGTATAGATAATATTTTGATATTTGAATTAAATAAAGATGAATTGAAAAAGAAAATTGTTTGTTATGAGAAAAATATAGATAAATATAGTAAGGAAAGTTTTGAATTTGTAAAAAGCAGAATAAATATTGATTATGGGAATGAAATAACAAATTATTTTAAGAAGATTATATAATTGAAAGAAAATATAATAGAAAAATAGAAGATTGTTGTTTTAAATGTACAGGAATATTAGAACAAAAAAGATAAAAAATTACAATTATTAGAAATGATATTATAGTATAATAAATGAAATTAACGAGAAATGGAAAATAAGAGCATTAAGAATTGATGAAGATAGGATTATATATAAATTATAATAATTAAAACCTATTGACAGAGAAAAAGTTAGGAGAATTAAGGCGAAAAATGAAATATGTTTTATAGCTGAAAACATTCATAGAATACTGTTAGAATATTTTTTTTATAATGAATATGTTCCAAGAGATACTAAAGAAAACAACTATAAAAAATATTTTGATATTTGTCAATATTTGAATATAATTTAGAAGAAGGGGAAAAGATGAAAATTGATATTATAACTAGACATGCAATAGCTAATTATGGTTCTATATTACAAGCATATGCAACGGAAAAAATGCTTGATAAGTTAAATATAGAAAATGAAATAATTGATTATGTTAGAGTAGAAGAAAATAGTAAAAATTTAGTAAAAACATATATGAAAAATTCAAAAAAATGGAATAGGAATTTTATTACTAGATTTATTTATAAAATTATACAAAAACCTAATTTAGATATAATGAATAACAAGTTTGCTAAATATAGAAAAAAATACTTGAAATTGACTTCTAAACAATATAAAAATAAAAATGAGTTAATGGAAGATTTACCACAAGCCGATATATATTGTACAGGTAGTGACCAAGTATGGGGGCAAATTGCTAATGATGATTATGACGAAAATTATTTTTTGGAATTTGTGCCAAATGATAAAAGATGTATTGCATATTCTGCAAGCTTTGGAAAAAATAAATTATCAGAAAATTTAAAGATTAAATTACCAAAACTAATGGAGAAATATTCTGATATTATGGTAAGAGAATTGTCAGCTGTTAAAATACTAAATGCAAGTGGAATTGATAATGTAAAGTTAGTTTTGGATCCTACATTATTATTATCTAAAGAAGAATGGGAAGAAAATTTAAAAATTAAAAATAATGAAAAAGAGCAATATATTTTAACGTACCAATTACACCACAATAAGGAATTTGACAAGTATTTGAAAAAATTGGCGAAAGCAACTAATCTAAAGGTGGTAAGGCTTAGCTCATCAATATACTATAAATTTAAGTATGGAAAATTTGTATATTTACCTGATTTAGAACAGTTTTTGACATATTTTAAAAATGCTAAATATGTTGTAACAGATTCTTTTCATGGAACTGTATTTTCTATAATTTTTAACAAACAAGTAATTGACATTTTGCCTGGAAAAACTAGAACAAGAATAGAAAGTATATTAAAATTATTTGGTATGGAAGATAGAATAGTAAATGACTATAATGATATGTCTATCATAAATAAAGAAATTGATTATAAAAAAGTAAATGACATATTAGATAAAGAAAGAAAAAAATCAATTGAATATTTAAGAAAGGCTATTGAAAGGGGAAACGATGAATAAGGTAGATGTTGCAATTCAATCGTATAAAAAGCCAGAATCATTGGTATATACATTATTTTCTTTAAAAAAATATTGTGGAGAGCATATTGATACAATATATATTAATGATGATTGTTCTGGAAATAATATTACAAAATATTATGAAAGTGAAGAATTAAAAAAGAGATTAGCTCCTATAAAGTTACGAGTAAGAGTAAATATTAAACCAAGTGGATATACACATACACTATTAACAAAAGAAATGTGGAATGCAAAAAAATGTAAAGAAAAAATTAGATTAATAGGGCATTTGGCTATAAAAAGATTAAAATATTATAGTACCTCTAATGATATTAGATATCAATGGGCAATAAATAATTCAGATAAAAAATATTTGTTTTTAATACATGATGATATCAAGTTCTTTAATGATATATTAGGAATGTATATTAGAGAAATTGAAAAAAATAAGAATATTGCTATTGTAGGAGATTTAGGAGGATCAAAAAGATGTCCGTTTGGTCCTTGTGGAAAGAAATGTTCACCCCAAAAAATTATGCAAAAAGAATATCCTTGTGCAAATTGGCCAATAACAGGAAAACAAAGCTTAATGCATACGATATTAGGAAGATATAAAAGAAATTGTAGAATTAATGAATGGTGTTGTTTGATAAATTTAGATATAGCGAAACGTCTTGTAAATGAATATGGAATTTATTTTGGAAATTACGAAGGAGGAGGAGATGTTGGTACATACTGGTTTGATAAAATAATTAAGCTAGGATATGAATTTATAGATCCACTTCCAGATTTTAAAAAAAGAAAAGAATATTATTTACATTGGTGGCAAGGATACGAAGGACACGAGGTATGGGTAGATTATGGAAATGGTATTGCTAAATATGAAAATGATTATATAAAGAAATGTTTACTTGAAGAATTTGATTATAAATTTGAGGAGGAATAATGAAAAACGAAAGATTAAAGCTTAATCCTATAGATATTGTAATATATACTATATTTATAGGTTTAACATTAATAGATTTTATATTTTCTATAAATCAGGATAAAGATATATTTGTGTGTATCACTTTCATAATAATAGGAATTTCAAGTATAATCTTTTTTATTACGGATAGAGGAGGAGTTACGGTAGATAAAATTATATATATTTTTATGTATTTGTTTTGTTATTATGCACCGTATCACCAATACCTGGATAATTATATAATACATCCTAATAGTCCATTTTCTGAAAGTGAGTTTTTATTTGCTAATATAATTATATTAATTTTTCTATTTTTATATACTTTTTCTAAAAGACTTATATTAAAAAAAGTACAAGTAAAAAAGATAAAATATGATGAAAGAATAAGTATTAATGAATTAAGTCTAAGTATACTAACCATTATAAGTATAGTATGTTTAATAATATTATATAAATCTAAATTACTATTTTCTACAAATGAAAATATAGAAAATTCAGATGGAATCTATATAACTATGGTAAGAATGGCTAGATTTTTTCCAGTTGCTAGTTTACTAATATATATTTTTGCTAACAAAGAGAAATTAGTAAATGCGAGAAAAATTAATAAAAAAATATTTATAGTAGTAATTGCTTTAATAAATTTAATAATATATTTTCCTTTAAATGGTACTGTTAGTAGATATTTACTTTTTGGAACATATATAATGATATTTTTTGCGTTATCAAATAAGTTAAAGTATAAATCATTAATTTTAGTTGTTGCAAGTATAGGATTTTATGTTATATTTCCTGCGTTTAATTTTTTTAAAAATCATACAATATTTGAATTGTCTGAATTCAGGTTAGGAGGTTTTTCTACTAATTATATCGATTATGATGCATATCAAGTCTTGATGCTTTCAGTTAGATATGCAAAGAGTCATGGTGTTCTATATGGTGCTAATATTCTTTCTGGGATTTTATGTATTGTACCTAGAAGTATATTTACTAAAAAATTGTATCCCTCAGGACAAATCGTTGCAGAATATTTTAATTTTAAGTTTTTAAATATTTCATGCCCACTATTTGCAGAGTTTTATATAGCAGGAGGAGTAATAGCTATAATATTTGGAACAATATTATTTTCTTTAATTAATAAAATAATAGAAAATAAAATGATGAACAATAATATATTATTTAAAGGAATATATACAATAACATTGGGTATGATGTTTATTTTTATGCGAGGAGCGTTTCTTCCGACTATGTCGATGTATTTGTGCCTCATAATAGTATATATTGTTGTATATTATATATGCACACCTTTTAAGAAAAAAGAAGTTATAAAGGAATGAGTATAGTGAATAATTTAGATAATTTTAAATTTAAATGTACAGGGTGTAACTGTTGTAAAGAAATTTGCCCTAAAAAGGCTATAAAATTTGAAAGTAATAAAGAGGGCTTTTTGGAATACAAAATAGATAAGGAAAAATGTATAAATTGTGGATTGTGTATAAAAAAGTGTCCACAGTTAAATGAGATAAAAAAAGAAAATTTTAATACTGAATATTATGCAGCACATTCCAAGAGTGAAGAAGTTATTTTAAAAAGTACGTCAGGAGGAATGTTTACAATTCTTGCAAATGCTATAGCACAAGCTAATGAATATGCTATTTTTGGATGTTTTTTTGATGAAAAAATGGTGGCGAAACATGGATATGTAAATGATATAAAAGACTTGGATAAATTTAAAGGGTCAAAATATATACAAAGTGATACTCAAAATATTTTTCAAAAAGTAAAAGAACAATTAGAAGAAGGAAAAGTTGTTTTATTTACAGGTACTCCTTGTCAGATAGCGGGGCTTAGAAAATTTTTGGAAAATAAAAATTATGATAATTTATATACTATAGATATAATTTGTCATGGAGTTCCTAGCCCATTATTATTTAAAAAATATAAAGAATATTTAGAACAAGAAAACAATGCTAAATTAATAAAGTATGAGTTTAGAAATAATGGAAAACATAAAAGTAATGTTTGTTCAATGGATTCCTATTATTCTAACTTTATTGATGGAACTACATATAGGGAGTGTTGTTATGAATGCAAATATGCTAAAAAAGATAGAATATCAGATATTACAATTGGAGACTTTTGGGGAATTCAAAATGAGCATCCTAATAATTATAATAAATATGGTAATTCTGCTATTATTGTAAATACAAAAAAAGGAAAAGAGTTATTCGAAAAAATAAAGAATGACATAAATTTCGAGAAGAGCTCTTTTGAGAAAATTAGTAAGTATAATAAAAACTTAAAACAACCAACAGTAAGAAAAAATATAAGAGATAATATTTATAATGAAATAAAGGAAAAAAATTACGAACAAATAGTTAAAGAAAATATGAAATTTAAAATTTCAGCAATAACTATAATAAAAGCGTATTTCCCTAGAAAATTAAAAGATACTATAAAAAAAATATTAAAATAGTATAGGAGAAAATAGAAAATGGATTTGATAAGTGTTATAGTTCCCATATACAATGTAGAAAGATATTTGGAAAAATGTATAAATTCTATAACAAAACAGACATATAAAAATTTAGAAATAATCTTAGTGAATGATGGTTCGACAGATAATTCTTTGAATATTTGCCAAAAAATTGAGAAATCAGATAAAAGAATAAAAATAATAAATAAAAAAAATGAGGGAGTATCCATTGCAAGAAATGAAGGATTAAAAATTGCAAATGGAAAATATGTGACGTTTATAGATAGTGATGATTATATTCAAAATGACATGATACAATACTTATATGAAATTATTTTAAAAGGTGTAGATATTGCAATATGTGACTATATAATATTGGATGAAAAAAATAATAGAAAAATAAGAAACTATAATTGCACAAATAAGATTAGTATATTTGAACAAAAAGAAGCCTTAATTAGGTTATTAAAAGATAAAGAAATACATAATTATGCATGGGCGAAATTGTATAAAATGGAATTGTTTAAAAACATAAAGTACCCAGTTGGAAGAAAAATGGAAGATTTGGGAATTATGTATAAATTATTTTTGGAAGCTGTAAAGATTGGATATGGAACCGAAAAAAAATATTTTTATATTCAAAGAGAAGAAAGTATTATGCACACAATAAGTGAGAATTTTTATAAAGACTTATATGAATTATCTTTTGAAAGATTTAAAACTATAAAAAAGAGATATCCTTTTTTATTAGAAAATGATATAAATATGATTTTAAGAATATTAGGAGTATATAGAAAATGCAATATTTTTGATTATAACTATATTAGAGATAGTAAAATGGAAGAGATATATGAGAAAATATTGAAGGGAAAAACTTTAAAAATATTTTTTAAGGTTGATGCCAAATACAAAATCAAGATGATTTTGTTTAGAATAAATCGAAATATATACCGAAATATATAAAATAAAAAATACTGAGAGAAAAAATGAAATTATTATAATTTAAGAAAGGAAAAAAATGCGTTCACAAAATTCAATAAAAAATACAGTAGTATCAATGGCAATGAGTATTATAACAATATTAATAGGGTTAGTGACTCAGAAAATATTCATAAAGATATTAGGAACAGAATATTTAGGGATAAATGGATTATTTACAAATATATTATCAATGCTAGCAATTGCAGAACTTGGAATAGGTTCAGCAATTATATATAGTTTATATAAACCAATAGCAGAAAATAACAAAGAAAAGATAAAATCATTGATAGGATTTTATAAAAAAAGTTATAGAATCATTGCTCTAATAGTTACGATAATAGGAATATGTGTAATTCCGTTTTTAGGAAAGATAGTAGGAAAAACAGATATACAGGAAAGTATTACATTTTTGTATTTATTATTTTTGTTTGATACAGTAGCATCATATTTACTAACATATAAAAGATCAATATTATATGCTAGTCAGAAAACATATATAATAAACATTGTTCATATTTTATATTTAGTATTAATGAATACTTTACAAATAGTTATACTTGTATTAACCCAAAATTACATAGCATATTTAGTTATAAAGATTATATTTAGAATAATAGAAAATATAGTTATAACAATAATTGCTAATAAAATGTATCCGTATATAAAAGAAAAAAATGTAAAAGAGATAGATAAACAAACTAGAAATAGTATTATATTAAAAGTTAAGGGGTTGATATTCCATAAGATTGCAACTTTTGTAGTACTAGGTTCAGATAATATTATAATATCAACTTTTTTAGGAGTTGCGACAGTAGGACTATATTCTAATTATAATACTATCTTACAAGCTGTAAATAATCTGTTTTCACAAGTGTTTTCATCTATAACAGCAAGTGTTGGAAATCTACTTGTCGAAAAAGAAAAAGAAAAAACATATAAAATATATAAAAATATGTTATTTATCAACTCTTGGATGTATAATTTTTCTGCAATTGCTATATTATGCTTGATGGAACCATTTATAAAAATATGGATTGGCGATCAATATTTGTTAAGCTATGGAGTTTTAATAATATTATCAATTAATTTCTATGTGCAAGGAATGAGAAAAACATCAAATACGTTTAAAGAAGCTGCTGGAATTTTTCACGAGGATAGATTTGTACCTATAATGGAATCAATAATAAATATAGTTGCTTCAATAGCTTTCTTAAAAATATGGGGATTAGCAGGTGTATTTTTAGGTACAGTTACCAGTTCATTAATATTATTTTTATATAGTTATCCAGTATATGTATATAAAAAACTGTTTAATAGAACATATTGGCAATTTTTAAAAGAACATTCTAAATATTTAATGATTTCAGCAATATGTGGGATTATAACTGTTGTCATAACGAAAAATATTAAATTAAATAATAATTTCATACAACTAATTTTAAATGGTATTATAGTTGTAATTGTTCCAAATTTATTACAATATTTAATTTTTAGGAAAAGAGAAGAATTTGAGTATGTGAAAGGTATGATAATTAACATGGTACAAAAAGGAAAAAAAGAATGAAAAAATTAGCAATTTTGACAATCAATGATGATTGTAATTTAGGAAACAGACTCCAAAACTATGCCACACAAGAGACACTAAAAAAATACAACATAAAAGTAGAAACAATACAAAATCAAAAAGGAATAGTAGGAAAAGGATATATTAAAAAGAAACTAAAAGAGCTAATAAAAAGAATATTAATCATAAAGCCCAAATACAAGAGATACAACAACTTTATGAAATTTAACAAAAATATAAAATACTCAAAATATTATATAGACATGAACCATATTCCTAATAAATTAGCAACAGAGTACAATCAATATATAACAGGAAGTGACCAAGTTTGGAATCCAAACTTCAATAGAATGTCAGACATAGACTTTCTAAAATTTGCACCAAAAGAAAAAAGAAGTTCTTTTAGTGCAAGTTTTGGAATTAGCGAAATACCAGAAGAATTAAAAGAGTATTATAAAAACAACTTATTAGAAATGCAAAATCTTTCTGTAAGAGAAGATAGAGGCAAAGAAATAATAGAAGAACTAACAGGAAGAAAAGATGCAGAAGTACTAATAGATCCAACGATGATGTTAACAGCAGAAGAATGGGATAAGGTTTCTAAAAAACCTAGAAAATTAACAACGGACAAATACATATTAAATTATTTTCTAGGTAATTTATCAGAAAAAAGAAGAAAAGAAATAGAAAATATAGCAACTCAAAATGGTTGTACAATAATTAACTTAATGGATAAAAATGACCCATTATATGCATCAGGACCAAGTGAATTTTTATACTTAGTAAAAAATGCCTTTATGATATGTACTGATTCTTATCATGGTTCAATATTTTCTATAATTTACAATAAACCATTTGTTGTTTTTGATAGAGAAGATAATATTGTAAATATGAATTCAAGATTAGAAACTTTATTATCAAAATTTCAATTACAAGAAAGATATAGTAAAGACGGAAAAATACCAGAAGAACTGTTACAATGTGATTATACAGAATGTTATAAAATACTCGAATTAGAAAAAGAAAAAACAAATGAGTATATAGAAAAAATCTTAAATAACAGCAATGATGAGAAAAATAAGGAAGGAAGCATCAATTGAAAGAAAAAAGTCAAGTAAAAATGGGAGCTATATTATCATATGCCATAATTGTAGTAAACATGCTAGTTGGAATATTATATACACCAATATTAACAGCAAAGCTAGGGCAATCAGAATATGGATTATATTCATTAGTCACATCGGTTATTTCCTATTTAACAATATTAGATTTTGGCTTTGGAAATGCAATAATAATTTATACAACAAAATATAGGGTAAGCAAGCAAAAAGAAAAAGAAGAAAAACTACATGGAATGTTTCTTATAATTTATACGATAATTGGTATCATAGCAGGAATTATAGGAGCTATTTTATGGATAAATGTCGATAAATTATTTGGAAATTCCATGACACATGAGGAATTGCAAAAAGCAAAAGTTTTGATGGGAATATTAACATTAAATTTGGTGTTAACATTTCCATTAAGTGTATTTAGCTCAATAATAACAGCATATGAAAAATTTATATTTTCTAAGTTACTTAATTTAATAAGAATTATAGCTACACCTATAGTAATGTTAGTTTTGCTAAACTTTGGATATAAATCAATAGCTTTAGTTATTTTAAATACAGTACTTAATTTGGTAACACTGATATTAAACTATGTATATTGTAAACAAAAATTACATATTAAACTTAAATTTGGTAAGATAGATATAAAGTTACTAAAAGAAATAATGGCATATTCGGTATGGATATTTTTAAATAGTATTATGGACAAAATAAATTGGAATGTGGATCAATTTATTTTAGGGACAATATCAGGTACAGCTGTAGTAGCTATATATTCAGTAGCAAGCCAGTTAAACCAAATGTATTTAAATTTTTCAACCGCTATCACAGGAGTAATGTTACCTAAAGTAGCTAAGATGGAAGAACAAAAAGCTACTGATGAAGAATTTTCACAGGTATTTATACAAACAGGGAGAATTCAATACATAGTAATGGCATTAATAATGTCAGGATTTGTATTATATGGACAAGAATTTATAAATCTTTTATGGGTTGGACCAGAATATAGCCAATCATACATGATTGCTTGCATATTAATGTTACCGATAACAATACCATTAATACAGAATGTTGGTTTAAACATAATACAAGCTAAAAACCAGTATAAGCTTAGAGTTATAGTATTATTTGTTTTTGCAATATTTAACTTGATAGTCACTGTATTTTTAGCAAAATTATACGGCGGAATTGGTGCTGCAATAGGAACATCATTATCAATAATTTGCGGTCAAATAATATTTATGAATATTTTCTATTATAAAAAAACACATATAAATATACCTGAATTTTGGAAAAATATTCTTAAGATGAGTATACCTGTATTAGTAGTTGCTTTTTTTGGAGTTACAATAAAAAAGGTTTGGCCAATAGATAATAATTTGAAATTAGTAATCCAAATATTAATTTATACAGTTTTGTATTTAGGAATAATGTGGAAATTTGGAACAAATCAATATGAAAAAGAATTAGTAACTAAACCTTTAAATAAGCTATTTAAAAAGTAGAAAGGTAGGTAATTATATGGATGAGATGCCTAAAGCTTTTGCTTGTATTAATAAAGATAATAAAATAAGAAATAGTAGTTCATCCGGAGGAATGTTCACATTATTGGCAGAAAATATATTACAAAATGGAGGCGTCGTATTTGGAGTAGCATTTGATAAGAACTATAGCATAATTCATACATATGCAGAAAACAAAAAAGACTGTGAAAAATTCAGAGGATCCAAATATGCACAAAGTCAAATTGGAGACAGTTTAAAAAAAGTAAAAGAATTTTTAGAAGATGGAAGATATGTGCTATTTACAGGAACGCCATGTCAAATTGAAGGGCTAAAAAAATATTTGAATAAAGAATATGAAAAATTGTATACACAAGACATAATTTGTCATGGAGTTCCACCACATAAAGTATGGGAAAGGTATTTGAAATTTAGAAAAGAACAATCAGGTCAGAATCCAGAAAATATATCATTTAGAAATAAAGATGAAGGCTGGAGAAAATTCAGCATGAAGTTTGAATATAAAGATGGTCAGAATTATATAAATAATTTGGATCAAGACCCATATATGCAAGCATTCTTGAGAAACACAAGCTTAAGAGAATCATGTTACAACTGTCAATTCAAGAAAAAGAATAGAGCATCAGACATAACATTAGCAGACTTTTGGGGAATAGAGAATGTTGCTCCAGAAATGGATGATGACAAAGGAACATCTTTAGTAATAGTAAATTCAGAAAAAGGAAAGCAGATATTTGAACAAATAAAAGACAAAATAATGTATAAAGAGGTTGATTTTGAAGAAGCAATACGATATAATCCAAGTATGACAAAATCTGTAAAACCAGATTATAATAGAAAAAAATTCTTCGAAAATTTAGACAAAATGCCATTTGATAAATTGGTAAAAAAATATACATATACACCAAGTATAATAAAAAGAATCTATTGGAAAGTGAAAAGAATAGCCAAAAGGTAATAAGAAAAAACTAAGAGGGGGATTAGTATATGGGAAATACTAATAAAGCTTTAATCATAGCTGCAAGTGTTCTTTTTGCACTATTAGTAATTTCATTAGGAGAGTATATATATTCACAATCAAGTGAGAGCGAAAATGCAGAATCAACAATAGCTGATATGGAAGCAATGACACGTAATAAACAATATGAATTATATAGTGGAATTAGAAGTGGCGGAGAAGTAAAACGTTTGTTAAAACTTGCTGCTGATAACAATCAAGAATTATATAAAAGTCAAGATACAATAAAAAGTTGTGTATGTATACGTACAAATGTAGATAGCATTTTAAAAGAATTTGCAAATGATGGGCAGATGAAAGCAGGGCTAAATGGTTCAAGAAGTTATGGTGTAAGATATCCTAGCAACATATACCAGATAGCAGATTGTATATCAATTTATCAAAAATATAATGTAAGATTTTCTTATAATGAATATGGCTATATATGGGAAATAAATATAGAGAATGTAGATGGAAATAAGTAAAAAAATGAAAAAAGTTATAAATATAATATCAATAATAATTTGGATGGCAGTAATATTTACTTTTTCTGCAATGTCAGGGGAAGAATCGAATCAAAAAAGTAAAGAAGCAATAAAAGAAACTGTAAATACAATAAAAAATTTAGACTCAAAAGAAAGTGTGGAGTCAGAGGAGAAGACAACAACAGAACCTAATAAAGATGTTGCAGAAAAGCCTAAAAACAATGAAGAGGCACCAAAAGAACGACTTGTAGAAAAATTAAATACGCCATTACGAAAATGTATGCATGCTAGTGAATATTGCATATTAAGTATTTTAATATTGAATTGTATGCAAAAATATAATATAAAAAAGTCAAAATCAATAATAATTGCAATAATAATATCATTTATATATGCATGTACAGATGAATTTCACCAACTGTTCGTAATAGGCAGAACAAGCCGATTTACAGATGTTTTGATAGATACTGCGGGTGCAATAATAGGATGTGTTTTTTATATAATAATTTTAAAAATAATATTAAACTTAAAAAACAACAAAAAATTTATAAATGGTAAAATTAAGTGACGCACTTTGAAATAAAAATAGACACATAAGATTACAAATGATACAATGTGATTGTCAAGAAAACATTGAAATGATTTGTAAAAATATGTGTCAAAAAGATTATAACAAAAAAATAGAAAAAAAGAAATACCAACATTTAAATTATGTTGAAAAAACACAAATAGAAAGATGGTATAACATAGAAAAGAAGGCATGTTCAGAGATAGCAAAATTATTAAATAAAAGTGTGAGAACAATACAAAGAAAAATAAAAAGAGGAATGGTAGAAAATCTAACAACACAGTTAGAAATAAAATATGTATATAGTGCAGATGTATCAGAGAAAAAATATAAAGCAGAATTTAAAGATAAATTTAAAACAATAACATTTGATAATAGATTAATCAGAAGATTTTATTGCAATTTATAAAACAACAAAAAATTTCAAAAAACTATTGCACAATAAAATATAAAATGTTATAATCAAATAGTAAAATAAAAAAAGAGAGGGAGATAATTATGAAAAAGAGTTTATTGATATCAATTTTAACAGCCGTAATAGTAATGGCATGTGCAACATTGGTAAATGCTGCAACAACAGCAACATTAGCAGACGAATTATATGCAAAAGGAAAAAAATATGGAATGACATCAGCTGATAAAGTAAAAGTAGAAAGATATTTATCAGAAAATACTATAACTGATGAACAAGCAAATGCAATCGTTGCAAAAGCAGACGAAGCAATAGCTGTAATGGAAGCAGCTGGAACAACAGACTACAGAAAATTAACAGATGCTCAAAAAGACCAAGTAAAATCAATAGCTAACTCAGCAGCAGATATAATAGACGTTAAATTAGTATTCAAAAAGAATACAGTTGAAATTTACAACAATGCTGGAAAACTAATTGAAACAATTGGAAACAATAATGGAAAATTAGCATATACAGGAAATAATGTTAATGTTGTTTTAACAACTTCTGTAATAGCAGTAATTGCCCTTGCTATCACTGTTGCAACAAAGAGAATTTCAAATGAAAAATAAACTAGTACAATCAGTAAAAGCAACTATTAGTAGCATAATAGTTGCTTTATTAATTACTGTGCTATTATTACTAGCAATAAAACTATTTTTAGGGCGAGAAATAGATAATATTTTTACTTTAGCAAATAAAGTATCAATAGCAACAAACAATCAAGGTGAGCAAGCAGCACCAGTAATTAGTACTGACAATGAAAACGAAAAAACAACAATAAAAAACTATCCAGAATATGGAACACAATATGCAACAATAGAAATAGACAAGATAGGAGTTAATTTACCTGTATATTATGGAGACACATTAGATATCCTAAAAAAAGGAGTGGGACATTCTAGTGGAAGCTACTTTCCAGGCGAAGGTGGTTCAATAATATATATGGGGCACAATTCAAAAAAAATGTTTAGAAGATTTTCAGAATTACAAATAGGAAACGAAATAAAAGTTACAACATCATATGGAGAATATGTATATAAAATTTATGATATGCAATTAATAAAAGAAACAGAAGTAGATAAACTACCAATTCAAAGAGATAAAGAAATTTTGATGGTATATACATGTTATCCATTTAACAATGTTGGATATGCAACTCAAAGATATGTTGTATATGCAGAATTAGAAAAATAAGCATAATAGGAAAGGAAAATAAAAATGAAAGTATTAGTAAATCTTCTAAAATTTATATTTATAATGATACTAACAGTAGCTATAATAGGACTTGGATTATTTGCAATTGCATTTTCAACTGTTTTAAATAAAGATTATGTTGTACAAAAATTAGAAGAAACAGATTTTTATTCTGGAACATACAAATTGGTAGAATCAAATTTTGAAAATTATATATATCAATCAGGGTTAGATGAAGAAGTGTTAAAAGAAATATGTTCACAAGACAAAGTAAAAAAAGATATTAATATCATGTTAAACAATATATATAGTGGAACCAATCAAAGTATAGATACAACTGAAATTTCAGAAAAGTTAAATGCAAATATTGACAAATCTGGAATAAAAAATAAGCAAAACGAAAGTGCAATAAATGAATTTGTAAAACACATCTGCCAAGAATATACAGATACTTTAGTTCATAGCAAATACGAGACAGAAATTAATAAAATGTATAACAAAATAAATACCTTGTTAAATAAGGTGTATAATACATTATTAATAGTATTTTTTATAGATTTAATTTTAATAATTATAATAAATAAAAAGAAAATTTCGAAAGATATTCAAGCTTTGGGAATTGCATTAATGTCAGCATCAATGTTTCAAATTGTAGCTTGCCAAATAATAACATCAAATGTAGATGTAAAAAATATAAAAATTTTTAATGATGTATTTTCAAATTGTTTGGTAACAATTATTCAAGATGTATTAAATAAAATTAATTCGTTGGCATTAGGAACATGCATATTTGCCGTAATTATACTTGGAATATATGTATCAATAAAAGTTAATAAAAAAACAAAAGATGAGCCTGAACAAAATGAGGCTGAATAAAATAATTATACTCGGAAAGGGAAAAGAATATAATGGAAGAACTAGATTTAAAAGAATTATTACAAATGTTTTGGGAAAAGAAAATACAAATAATATTAGTCGTAGCAATTTCTGCAGTTATAGGCATAATATATACGTCAACATGCGTAAAGCCTAAATATGTGGCAAAAACAAGTTTGTTACTTGCAACGAACTCTTCATCTGTTAATGCAGGTTCAACATCAATAACAACTACAGATGTTACATTAAACTCAAAGTTAGTTTCTACATATAGTAAACTTGTAAAAAGTGATAAAGTTATAAGAAATGTAATATCTAATTTATCTTTAAATATGGATGAAGATGTATTAAAAAATAGCGTAAGTGTAACTGCAACAGAAGATACTGAGTTTATTGAAATTTCAGTAAAAAATGAAGATCCAGTTTTAGCAACTAAGATTGCTAATGAGATGTCTAAAGTGTTCATAGAAAATGTAAAAGAATTTTATAAAGTTGAAAACGTTCATGTTGTAGATGCAGCAGAAGTTCCACAATCACCATATAATGTTAATCATTTAAAAGATATTATTATTTTTGCATTCATCGGAATTGTAATATCTGTAATGTATGTTTTAATATCTAATATGTTAGATACAACAATAAAATCAGAAGATGACATAGAAAAGATTTTCAAACAAACAGTATTAGCAACAATGCCACTTTATGAAAACAATGATAACAAAAAAAGGAGGAGAAATAACAAATGAGAAGAGAACTAATAGCATATGAAGACCCAAAATCTCATGTTTCTGAATTATTTAGAACTTTAAGAACTAATGTACAATTCATAAACTCTAATAAAAAACTTAGAACATTACTAGTAACATCAACAATACCAAATGAAGGAAAGTCTTGGATATCATCAAACTTGGCTATAACATTTGCACAAGCCAATAAAAGAGTACTTTTAATTGATGCGGATATGAGAAAATGTTCGCTATATAAAATATTTAGAGTAGAAGCTTGCCCAGGATTATCTAATTATTTAGCAGGAATGAATGAGAATAATGACGGAAACAACCTAGGCAAATATGTAAAGGAAACAGAGGTGCCAAACTTGTATTTGTTACCTGCTGGAAATATACCACCAAATCCGTCAGAATTATTAGCTTCATCACGTATGACAGCATTATTAAATGAATTAAAGAGAGAGTTTGATTTGATAATTATAGATGGTACACCATCAAAACTAGTAACTGATGCTGTAGTATTATCAAGAATAGTTGATTCAACTATTATAGTAACAGGACATAATATGGTAAAAAAAGATGACTTGTCAAAAGTTATTAGAGATATTCAAAATGTTGGCGGAAGAATTGCAGGAATAGTTTATAATAAAAAACCTGTTTCAGGAAAGAAAATAAATGAAACTTATTATTATTCTTTTGATGCTATGAAAGTGGATTCTAGAAAAAAACAAGAAATGGAATTTGAACAAAGAAGACAAGCTCAACGAAATAGGGCAAATGACATGATTAAAAGAGATAGAAACTCAAATGAATCTAGGAATGCTGCACAGCAACATCAAGGAAACCAAGGAAATCAACGTCCACATAATCAAATACCTCAGCAAAATCAACAGCAGCGTCCACAACAAAGAACTCAAAATTCAAATATAAATACTAATGCAAACTCAAATACAAATCAAAATATGAATCAAAATCAAGGTCAAAAACAACCAAATATATCACAACAACATACACAACCACAACAACAAGCCAAATCGCCTGAAGATAGAGCTGCTGAGATGTTAAAACAATTTAATGATTATTTGCAAAAAGAAAAAGAGAATAGAGATAAGAGGAATTTTTAATGATAGATTTTCATTCACATATATTGCCAAATATAGATGACGGCTCAAGAAATATTGAGGAATCAATAAAATTAATAAAAGAAGCACAGCAAGTTGGCTTTACGGGAATTATTTCAACATCACATTATTTACAAGGATATTACGAATGTGATGAAAGTAGTAGAAGCTCTTTAGTAGAGCAATTAAAAAAACAAATACAAAGCAATAATTTAACAAATATGAATTTATATTTAGGAAGCGAAATTTATGTAACAGAAGAAATGATAGACCTAATAGAACAACAAAAAGCGTCAACAATAAATGGAACCGATTACCTATTATTTGAACTTCCTATGAACTCAAAACCATTATTTGCTAAATCAATAGTCTATAATTTAATGGAAAGAGGATATAGACCAATAATTGCTCATCCAGAACGTTATAGCTATGTAAAAGAAGATATTACATTTGTAAAAGAACTAAAAGATATGGGAGCACTTTTTCAATCAAATTATGGAAGTGCTATAGGAATGTATGGAATAGAAGCAAAGAGAACATTAAAAAAACTATTAAAAAATGATTGGATAAGCTTTTTGGGTTCAGATGTCCATAGAGCAGGACAAGTTTACCCGGAGATTCCTAGAATTATAAAAAAATTAGGTAAGTGGATTTCGTCAGAAAAACTTGAAGAATTAACAATTTTAAATGCACAAAAAGTTTTAAATAATGAATTTATATAGAGATGACTACATTGAAAATGATTATGTCTCATACTTACTAAATTTAATAATAAAAAATAATGCTGAAATTTCTGTAGTTCCTAATGTTATTTATGCTAGTGAAAAGCAAAAAATCTATAGTGAAAAGCATAAAAGTAATTTTTGCAAAGTATGGAGTGGAGAAAAAGCAGCCTGCGAAATGTTAAATAGCAAGATGGAAATAGGTCCATGGAGTAAAATGATTTCTAAAAAGCTTATTGACGATAATAAAATTAATTATTATACATACTTAAAATACGATTAGTAAATACTAGACCTAACTAGTAAAATTACTTATTAGCCATATTGTTTTCAACTTGTTGAATCATTTTTCTAACCATATTTCCACCTATTTTACCAGCATCTTTAGCTGATATATCACCATTATATCCATCTTTTAAAGTAACACCAACTTCTGAAGCTACTTCATATTTGAATTTATCTAAAGCGCTCATAGCTTCTGGAACTAATTTTTTGACTAATTTTTTGTTACTATTGTTTGTGTTTGACATGTTATTCACCTCCTGCTATATATAACATTATTATTGTTTAGAAAAAACTATTGCTTTTTCTAAACTTATGATGTACAATTTGAAAGAAAAATAAACAGGAAATTTTTGCACATTTTATTCCGCTTTTTTTCTGTGCAATTTTGCACGGAAAAAAAGCGATCTCACGTGTGCATTGCACCGAAAAAAAGCGATCTCACGTGTGCAGTTTTGCACGAAAAAAAAGCGATCTCACGTGTGCAGTTTTGCACGGAAAAAAAGCGATCTCACGTGTGCAAGAAAGGAAAAAAGAAAAATGAATAAATTAGTAGCAATTGATTTAGATGGTACAATGCTAAATCAATATGGAGTGGTAACACAGAAAACAAAGGAAGCGATAGAAAGAGCACAACTAAAAGGGATAGAAGTAATTATTGCATCAGGAAGGCCAATTGATTCGATAAAAACAATTGCAAAAGAAATAAATAGCAATAAATATTTTATTTCAGGAAATGGAGCTATTGTATATGATATAGCAAATGATCAAATAATATACGAAAATACTTTAAAAAAGCAAAAAACTTTAGATATTATAAAAATTTGCGAACAAAATAGCATTTATTATAATATTTATACAGAAAAGGAAATTTTGGCTAAAAGTTTACAAGCCAATGTGTTATATTACAATAAAGAAAATTTAAATAAGGAAGAGAAAGATAAAACTCATATTAATATAGTAAGTGATATTTATCATTATATACAAGAAAGAGATGAAAAAGTATTAAAAATAACAGTATGTGATAGTAGTAAATCTATATTTAATTCTATAATGAGGAAATTAAAAGAAATAAATGATATTGAAGTGCTAGAAGTGTCACATATGTCTAGAAAGATGATAAAACAAGGAACAGAAGATGTTCCGATAGAATATTTTTATACGGAAATTTCTGCAAAAAATGTCGATAAATGGAATGCACTACAAGTATTAAAAAATAAGATGCAAATAGCTGAAGAACAGATTGTTACAATTGGTGATAATTTGAATGATAAAATGATGATTGAAAAAGCAAAACTAGGAATTGCTATGGGGCAAAGTACACCATATGTAAAAGAAATTGCAGATAAAATAACATATTCAAATATAGAAGATGGTGTTGCATATGCACTAGATAATTTAATTTAAATTTTGCACGGAAAAAAAGCGATCTCACGTGTGCATTGCACGGAAAAAAAGCGATCTCGCGTGTGCAATTTTGCACGGAAAAAAAGCGATCTCACGTGTGCAATATTACAAAAATATTACAAAAATATTAAGTTTATATTACAAAATTCACATATTGTTGATTTTAATAAAAAAAAGAGGTAAAATTAATAAAGATAGCATATAAAGCATATAAATGCGGAAAATAAGGAGGAAATAAAAAATGGCATCAAATCCAATGCAAAGAAAAGCAAGAAATTCATTCCTATTAGGAGTGATAATAACATTATTAATAGCGGGGGTAATAGTAGCATTATTATTCGTGCAACTTAAACAAAAGACAGAACAATTAAAAGCAGAAGCTGACTCAAAAAGAAATGTATATGTTTTAAGTCAAGACGTAAAATCTGGTCAAGTAATAACACAAGACATGTTTGTTACGAAACAAATTAGTCAAGACGCAATACCAAGCAATGCGACTGCAACATCTTCAGTTATAGACACATGGTATTTACAAACAAAAGACGGAAAAACATTTAACACAGACTACTATAACAATATAACAAACACATCATTTAGTAAAAGCCAACAAGGTTTATACATAAATGAACCTGATTCTATTATAGAGGTTGTAGAAATCAATGGTAAAAAATACAAATGCACAGATAAATACAATGGAGACGTGAATTCATTAACAGAAGTATCATCTAGAGATAATGTACTACAAGATGATGATGGTGCATATATAGTAGATGCTTCAAATACTAATGATATAATTACAAGAGTATACCAAGAAACAGCAACTGGTTCATATTATGTGTATAAGTTAGATACAGATTCAATTACAACTTCAACACAAAGAACTAGAGTTAAAACATATTTATCTTTGCAAAATGTACCAGTAGTTGCAAAAGTAACAATGAATAAAAATACAGTTGCAACACCAAATCTTGTTGTACAATCTGATGAAGTTGTAACAGATGATACAAGACAACAAGAATATAATATGATAGTATTACCAGTTGACTTGATGACAAATGATTATGTTGATGTAAGATTAATGACACCAGGTGGACAAGACTTCATAGTAGTATCAAAAGCACAAGCCAATATTCCAGTAAATTCTGATGGTTCATATGTGGCAGACACAGTAAGATTGAATTTAAGAGAAGATGAAATATTATCAATGTCAAGTGCAATTGTAGAGGCATATGGTTTGCTAGGCTCAAGATTATATGCAACCAAATATGTCGAAGCAGGAATGCAAGCAGCATCATTACCAACATATACACCAAATGCAGCAGTAACAGCACTAATTCAATCAAATCCTAACATTGTAACTCAAGCAAGCGCAGAATTAGCTGCAAGATATTCAGACTCTGCTAAGAAGAGTAGAAATGATTATTTACAATCATTAATAAATTCAACAGAAGATTACAATTCAAATATATCTGATAAATCAGAAGAAAAAATAACAAATGAAATAACATCAAGACAAAAATATTTAGAATCTTTAGCTAGCGGAACTACAGGAACTGATGCAACAACATCTTCAAATTAAAACTTTTAGCAAGAGAATCCTCTTGCTAAAAGAACTTTAAATAAGTTGTAAAACATGCAGTATTGCAAGAAAGGAAGATAAAACATATGAAAAAAATAGGGTTTATAGGAGCCTATGATAAGACAGATGTAATATTAAGTGTAGCCAAAGTATTAGCAATGACAAGCAAAAAAGTCCTAGTAATAGACGACACAATAACACAAAAATGTAAATATGTTGTACCAGTTATAAACCCAACTAAGTCATATATAACAACTTATGAGAATATAGATGTGGCAGTTGGACTAGACAGCTTTGAAAAACTAAGACAATATATGGGACTAGAGGAAAATGAAAATTTAGAATATGATTATGTGATAGTAGATACAGATAGTTTTGAAGGTGTTACAAGATTTGCATTACAATCTTCTGAAAAAATATACTATGTAACATCGTTTGATATGTATTCATTAAAAAAAGGAGTCGAAATAATAAGCCAACTAGGAGTGCCTACTAGAATGACAAGAATATTTTATACAAGATATATGCTTAAAGAAGAAGAAGAATATTTCAACTTTTTAGTGCTTGGATCAAAAGCAATATGGAATGAAGAAAAAATATATTTTATATTAGAAAACGGTGATTTGCCTGAAATAATGGAAAATCAACGTTTGAATAAAATAAAACTTGGAAATTTGAGTAATGAATATAGAAACAATATTGAATTTTTAGCAAAAGATATAGACGAAGAAATAGATAAAAGAGAAATTAGGAACATAATTAAAAGTCTTTAATATTTAGAAGGAGAAGAAAATGCCAATTGTAACATTTTGGAATGATGAGAGAGACCAAACAGGAAAAACCCTTACTGCAGTTGCAGTTGCAACTCGAATGGCTATAGAACGCAATTATAAAATTCTATTAATATCAACAAGCTTTCAAGATCCAACAATAAAAAATTGTTTTTGGGGAGATGAAACACAAAAAACATTAAAATTATTTGGAATTAAGTCAAATAATATAGCTGTTGAAAATGGAATTGAAGGTCTTATAAAATTAATAGCAGCTAACAAATTAACACCAAATGTAATAACAGATTACACTAAAGTAATTTTTAAAGAAAGACTAGAAATCATAAATGGTTTTCTAGGTGCGAAAGAAGTTACTCGAGAAACCAATCTAAAAGAATACGAAAAAATTCAAAAATATTATATAGATTTAATAAAAGTTGCAAATCAGTATTATGACATGGTTCTGGTCGATTTAGATAAATTAATACCAGAGAACTTAAGAGATGAAATTCTTAGCATATCTAACTTGAATGTTTATGTATTATCACAAAAAAAGTCAAGTCTAGACAGATATCTAATTCAAAGACAAAAAAATGCAAATATAGGAAATCCTAAAACATTACCTGTTATAGGAAAATATATAGCTAACACAAAATACAATTCAAGAAATGTTATGAAATATATGCAAGAGAGAAAAGAGCTTAATGTAGTACCATTCAATATATTGTACTTTGAAGCAGCAGAAGATGCAACAGTGCCGGACTTATTCTTAAGGCTAAGAAGTATAAAAGACACATCAGATGAAAATTATATTTTTATGCAAGATGTGCTAGAACTTATGGAGAAAATTATAAAAAAATTGCAAGAATTGCAAATGAAAATGAGGTGAAAAAATGACACTAACTAATATAATATTAACACTAGTTGTTATAATACTTGCCGGTGGAGGCATAGCATATTTTGTAAAAAGAAATAAAAATGCAGAAGTGGAAGAAGAAGTACAAAAAGACGAAAAAACATATACTTTAGATGAGATGAGAGACTATATTAAGAAAAGACTTGACGAAATTACAAAAGTAAACTTATATGATATTGGTTTGTCAGAAGAAGAATTAAAACGTAGAAAAAATAAAAAGTACGCTTTAAAAAAGGCTTTAAAAGGTTGTACATATGGAGATGTAAATGATAAAAGATATGTAAAAGAACTTATATTTGACCTTTTATCAAAAGAATATGGTGTAAATGAAGCAAACATTTCAAGTGCAATTCCATTTGATATGCCATCATTGCTTACACCACAAGACAAATTTGATATTTTAATATATGTTTATAAAAAAGAATTTGGATATGAAGCATTAACACAATTAATCAAGAGATATAATCTTGCTACACTAAAATATTTGCAAGGTGAAACAAAACCTTGTTATGTAATAACAGATGACGAGATAAGTGAAATATTTGAAAAAGAAAATATCACATTGTCATTCTATGACAAATTAGAAATTGTTGTTCAAAGAATATATCAACACTATAAAGGATATAGCTCAATAGATGAGATAAGAGATATGAACATAGATGGTGTATCTGGTGGTGTATCTGGTTTGCCAGAAAGTTTCTTAAGCCAAGTTGCACAAACGGATGGAGATTATTTAGACCAAGTTGCTGAACATAAAGTTCCAAGAGCTTGTGACAGTATATGGATATTCTTCCAAGGTAAATCAATACGTTTAGCATTCTTATCATTTGGCACAGAATCAGAATTAAAAAGGGTATGTCAAAATATTTATAAATACAATAACCCAGGACAGTTATCAGACACAAATGGTTATAAAATCAATGAAATGAAAGATGGTTCACGTGTTGTTGTAGTAAGACCATCAATGTCAGAAACATGGGCATTCTTTGTAAGAAAGTTTGACGTAAAAAGAGCGACAGTCGAGCAATGGACAGGAGAGATGCCAGGTAGTGATAAAGTAATAGATTTATTAAAATTCCTTGTAAAAGGAGCAAGAATTACATCAATCACTGGTGAGCAAGGTTGTGGTAAAACAACACTACTTATGGGTATGATTGAAAATATATATGAAACAATGAACTTACGTATTACAGAAACTGCTTTCGAGTTGCACTTAAGAAAAGTTTATCCAACAAGAAACATTTTGTCAATGCGTGAAACAGATACAATATCTGGACAAGAATGTTTGGACGTACAGAAAAAAACCGATGGTTCTGTAAACATCATAGGTGAGGTTGCAACAGACCCCGTAGCATCTTGGATGATTCAATCTGCACAGGTTGCATCTAAATTTACATTATTTACTCACCATGCTAAAACATTCCCAGACTTAGTAACAGCTCTACGTAACTCTATGTTAAGAGCTGGTGTATTCAAAAATGAAAAAACAGCAGAAGAACAAGTTGTACAAGTATTAAACTTTGATATACATCTACAAAAAGACTTTAGAGGAAGAAGATATATAGAAAGAGTAACAGAATGTATTCCAATAGTTGATAAAAAAACATATGATTATGATTATAATTCAGAAAAAACTATGAATGGAAAGGTTCAAAAATTCTTTGAAAATGCAACAACATATTTTTCAAAAGTTACAGAACAAAACTTATACAGATATCAAAATGTATTAGAATATGTTGATGGTGAATATCAAATTACAAATAAAATTACGGACAAAAATTTAGCTGAGATGAGAGCTAATATGGATGAATCAGATTTAGGAGAATTTGATGCCTTTGTTGAAAAATACTGGGGAGATCAAATCAAAAAAGAAAGAAAAGTAAGTGCAAAAGCAGAAAAATAATAAAAAACATAGGAGGTGTTCTTAGAACATGAGTACACAGATGCTAAAATATATAATAATAGGAATAGTTGTATTATTTATTGGCGTAATTATAGCATATATTATCCTAAAGAAAATGATGGGTAAATCTGAATATGCAAAAATGAAGAAATTACAAGAAGGTACAAAAGCTGATGGATTTTCAACAGATATTATGTACCAAAAAATATACATAAGACTTATTAGGACACCTTTTCTAAAAAGATATTTATTTAAATTAAGAAGAAGACTTGAAATAGTTAATATTGATGATGAATATACAACCAGAAAAGAAGCTGCCCAAATATTAACAAAAGCAATTTTAATATTTTTGTTGATAGCAGGGATTACGATACTTATTACTCATAATAACTGGTTGCTAATGTCAATATTATTAATCTTTGAACTATTTATTGTAGATACAATAGTTCAAGGAATGGTAGATAAAATCGATAACAATCTACTTAAAGAACAAATAGATTTCTTTGCGGAAATAAGACATGCATACCATGAATATAACATGGTAGAAGAAGCAATATATCAAGTATCATTAGATGATGAAAAAAATGTATCAAAACAGGGTGAAAAAATATATGAAATATTATGTTCAAATGACCCAGAGACAGAACTAGAAAAATATTATGATGTAGCCCCAAATGACTATTTAAAAGAATTTGCGGGTATATCATATTTAACACAAGAATTTGGTGATAGAAAAGGAGACGATGGTTCTTCTTTATATCTAAAAAATGTTGACAACATTACACAAGAAATGCAGTTGGAAATATTAAAAAGAGACAAATTAAATTATGTATTTCAAAGTTTGGCATTTATTTCAATTGCACCAGTACTATTGCTTGAACCTTTAAAAGCATGGGCAGTTTCAAATTTTAATTTTACAACAAGCTTTTATAATGGAAAAATTGGTTTGGTTGCACAAATACTAATAGTACTTTTAACAGTAGTATCATACATAATTACAAGAAAATTAAAAGATAATGGTGGAGTTCAAGTTGCAATATCACAAAATGACCATCCTTGGCAAGAAAAAGTATACAAAGTTCCAATTTTAAAACAAGCAATAAATTGCTTTATACCTAAAGCAGGTACTAAAGATTATAGAAAAATGCAAGACTTAATGAAAGAATCAGCATCAAAAGCCAAAATGGAATGGATATATGTAAATAGACTTGTATTAACAATTGTGACATTTATATGTTCAATTATATTTTTCATAATATTACATAAAGTTGCGATAAACTATGTATATACTAATCCTACTACAAGACAAGAAGTTCTAGGTTCTTTATCAGAAAAGAATCAGAAGGCAGCAGAAGAACTTACAAAACAAGATAATTACTTCTTAGATAAGTTAAAAGGAAACTTAAAAATAACTCAGGCACAAGTAGAAAACGCAATGGTAAATTCAGTATATTATGAAGCAGATGACGAGAATTTAGAAGATGATGCTGCAAGAATTATGGACAAATTAAAAGTTGTAAATTCAGAACAAATGCAGTGGTTTGAAATATTACTAGCTTGTGGTTTTTCACTAATAGCTTATATGGCACCTGTTTGGATGATGTATTTCCAAAAATTTATGAGAAAACTCGAAATGGAAAACGAAGTAATGCAGTTCCAAACAATAATATTAATGCTAATGAAGATTGAAAGAATAAGTGTAGAAATGATTTTGGAATGGCTAGAGCGTTATGCTAATATTTTCAAAGAGCCTATTGCAAAATGTGTAAACAACTATGAGGCTGGGGCTTGGGAGGCATTAGAAGAACTTAAAAATTCTGTAACAAACCAAGATATGATAAGAATTGTAGAAAGTTTGCAAGCAGCAGTAGAAAAAATTCCAATAAAAGAAGCTTTTGATGAATTAGATGCAGATAGAGATTACCACCAAGAAAAGAGAAAAGATACAAATAACCAATTAGTATCAAGAAAAGGTTTAATAGGTAAAGGTGTTGGTTTTGCACCAATGATTTGCTTATTTGTTGGATATTTAATTATACCATTAGTAGTAATAGGTTTAACAAGCATGACAAGCACATTCAATCAATTAAATGCTTAATATGGAGGTTTAAATGGAAAATGTAACAAAAGCATTACTTATTGCAGCAGGAATATTATTTGCAGTATTGATACTATCCCTATTGGCAATGTTTGGTGGACAATTATCTGGTTATTATGCAGAACAGCATAATTCAAAAATTATAGAACAAGATGCAAAATTTAATGCACAATTTGAAAATTATAATGGACAAACAATAAGAGGAAATGAAATAATTTCTATTATGAATAAAGTTGTAAATTATAATACTTCAATAGCAGATATGGAAAAGTATGATAAAGTAATATTATCTATTGATCTAAAAGGGTATCAGAATAGAGCTAATGACAACTTTAAATATAGTGATTCTGATACCAGCATCTTTCAAGGAAAAATGTCAGCCAATATTTTAAAAAATACTGCTACGAGTGATGTAAACATTCGAGATGTAGCAAATATTTCAGCAGACCTAATTAATGAGTTAGCTAGTGCTGGAATATCAAATATATCTGATGCTCAATTACAAGCATTGTCTGCAGATATTCAAAATATTGCAATTGACTCACAATTATCGTCTAATAGAATATCTACACAAGAGAAAGAAAGTTTGAAAACGACTAGAACTGAAAAATTACAAAATATTTTAGGAAAGAAAAAGGCAAATGATTTATCTGTTTCACAGATGAATACATTGGTAAATATAACAAAAAGATATTATCAATATACACAATTTAAAAGAGCAATGTTTAAATGTACAGGAGTACAACATAACACTTCCCAAAATGGAAGAGTTATTGGAATGACATTTGTAATTGTAGAAGAAAATGGAAAGGCAAAATTTGATTAAACGAAAGGAAAACATATATGGAAAATGCAGTTAAAGCGTTATATATAGCTGCTGGGGTATTGATGGCAGTAATGGTTTTATCACTAGCCGCTGTTTTATATTCAAGTTTACAAAGCTATGTAGAAGATACAAATAAACAAATACAATATACACAAGTTGATAGTTTTAACACAGAGTATCTTAACTATGTAAATTCTAATGATGGAAAAGTGTTAACAATTCAAGACGTTATTTCTGCAGCTAGTAGTGCATACGAAAATAATTACAACAAAAATCCTGATACAAGTCAGTGGAAAGCAGGACCTAGTACTTTATATGTTCAAGTTCTTTTAAATGGAAGACGTATTGACCAAACAATTAATGAAAACATGGTAAGCTTACTTGAAAGAAATAAAGATACAAAGTTTTCTTGTAAAGCAAGTGATGTTTTAATAGGAGATTCTACTGGTCAAGTTTACAGCATAAATTTTACAGAAATACATTAAAAAAAATGTTGCAAAATAAAAAATCAAATGATATAATGAGGTTAAATGATGAAAAAAATATTTATATTTTTAGCTCTTGTAGTTATTATTGTAGCGCTAGTTGGATACAAATTTATTTCTTATAAAAATGAGCAAAATCAGATTCAAAAAGAAAATCTTGAATTTGATAAATACAAAGACCAAGATGTAAATGGTATTGATGTGGCTTCATTAATAAATAAGGCAATAGATAGAAATACAAAAAACAAAGTTGAAAAAGATGATCAAGGAAATTTCATAGCAAATGACAATACTTCTATCGAAATAGAAGTATATATGACAGATAATGAAACAACATATAAAATGGAATCATTTTATAATGCTGGTACAGAACAATTTGTTCAATACTATGCGAATATCAACTTTAAGTGTTCAAAAGTAGAATACCATAAAAATGGTAAAATAAAATATATGCTTTTCGAACAAGAGAAAAATAGTTAATAAAGTTCGGCATGCAATACATATTGTCGAGATTAAAATAAACAAAAGTTAACAAAAAGGGGGGAGAAACTATGGAGAACGCAACAAAAGCATTGTTAATTGCTGCAGCAGTTTTAATAGCTATCTTAATTATATCTTTAGGATTAGTTGTTTACAATTCATCTGCTGAAACAGTTAACCAAGCTAACTTATCACAACAAGAAGTTCAAGCTGCAAATGAAAAATTTGCTAGATATAATGGAACTAATAAAAGAGGTTCAGAAGTTAATGCAATGCTAAATACAGTATTAAATGCAAATGTAGATGCTGCTGCTGCTGGTGAGACTGGTAGACAAGTAGCTGTTTCAGGAGCTGTTACTTTAGCAGGAAATGCAACAAGTATCAAAAGCCAAGCTGATACAAGTGCATTATACACAATACAAGTAAATTATGATGGTCCAGGTGGACTTGTAAAAACAATTAAAGTTATTAAAACAAGTAACTAATAAATGAGAAAGGAGATATACTTATGGAAAACGCGGTAGAAGCTTTAAAAATTGCAGGAGCAGTATTAATGTTCATATTGGCGCTATCCTTAAGTATATCTTGTTTGTCTAGCGCAAATTCTTCTGCATTAAATATAGCAAGTATGTATTCTAGAGAAAGAGAATATCGATATGTAAAACCTGCAAGTGATTTTACAAGAACAGTTGGTATAGAATCAATAATACCAGCAATGTATCAAGCATATGAAGAAAATACGGAAATTTATTTTAAAGACAAAAATGGAAATCCATTACCATTGTATTATAAAACTAATCAATATGGAAAAAGAGTAGATTCAGAAGGAAATACTGTTGATAATAGTTCAACAAGAGCTGTAACCATAAACTATATAAATCTTGAAAAAGAACAAATAGGTAATGACAAAGGTAAATCAGCAAAACAAGTCGCTGCTGATCATTTAAGTATGATTTTAGCAGGAAAAAATAACTGGAAAAGACAATATTCAGGAGATACTCAAATGCTAGATATGCTAAGTGATACAAAATATGGAAATCAACTTATGGAATCTGTTTATCCAAATGGGCTTTATGACTATTTAAAAGATAAGACTTTTGTTGAAAACTTAGGTGAATATTACCAAGGAAGTGATTCAACAAAAATAAAGAAAAGAGTAATAACATATCAAATGAAATAAAGGAGTAACAATATGGAAGATACAGCAATGGACGTAGTAGGAATACTAATCGGTTCAATATTAATGTTTATAGTTCCATTATTTTTACTAGCAGATAGAGCAGATGATGTTTCACAATTAGTAGCACAAACTGCTACTTCAGAATTTGTAAATGAAGTGATAAAATCAGGTCAAATAGCATCAGATACTTATCAAGAATTTACATCAACATTGTTTTCAGCTGGTAATACTTATGATGTAGATATTGAAGTCAAAATATTAGATGCAACTCCATCAAAAATGATAACTGATAATGATCCTCAAAAGATAGGAAATAACACATATTATTCATTATATACAAGCCAAGTTGAAGAAAAAATTCGAAACTCAGCTAAAAGTTCTAATAATAATAGGGTTGGAAAAATCATATTAAAGCAGGGAGACCAAATATCAGTTACAGTAAGAAATAATAGTAGAACATTATCACAAGCTTTAAGAAATATATATTATAATATAGCAGGAGATGACTCAAGTATCATATCAGCTGCATCATCAGGGACTGTATCAATAAATGGAGCAACAGGAACAACATAAAACGACTATTTTAAATTTTGAAAAATTTTGAAAATAGTTGTTTTTTGTGCTTTTTTATAACGCCATAACTTACAAAAAAGAATTTGAATAAAAAAGAAATTAGTACTAATAATAAATTTAAAGGAGTGAAAATAAAATGAAAACACTCAAAAAAATATTTATTTTATTTGTATTAATTTTTTTATATATGTTTGTACTTACAAGAGGTTATTATCCTGAAACGATTGCAGTAAAAGGTGAAGAAATAAAAATATCAGACATTCAGGTTATACCAGTAGGAGAAGTTATAGGAATAAAGCTATATACAAGTGGAGTTTTAGTTGTTGGGACTTCTGAAATAGAAGGAATAGATGGTCAAAAGTACAAACCGTATGAAAATACAGGCATTCAAGAAGGAGATTCTATAATCTCAGTAAATGATATTATAGTAAATAATACAGAAGAATTAATAGATGCAATAAATTTATATGAAGGTGAATCTGTAAATATTAAATATCAAAGAGAAAATGACGAAAAGAATTGTACAATAAAACCAGTTAAAGATAAACAAGGAAAATACAAAATTGGCTTATGGGTAAGAGACAGTGCAGCAGGTGTAGGGACATTAACATTTTACTGCGAACAATTAAAAACATTTGCAGCATTAGGACATGCAATAACAGATATAGACACAGGCGAAATTTTACAAACATCATCAGGAGAAATAGATAATGTTAGCATTGTATCTGTTATCAAAGGAAAAGAAGAAGAACCAGGAAAAATTCAAGGGGCAATAAATCAAAATAGTGTAATAGGAAATATATACAAAAATACAGCCTATGGCGTGTATGGAGTTATAAAAAATCCAGATAATATAAACATTGATTATAACAAAAAAATATATGTTGCTCCAAGGCAAGAAATAAATTTAGGAGATGCAATAATATTATCAAACATTGATGGAAAACTTAAAGAATATAGTGTAGAAATACAAAGAATATATTTGAATAATAATTATGACAATAAAAGTATGGTTATAAAAATTAAAGATGAAAATCTAATAAATAAAACAGGAGGAATAGTCCAAGGAATGAGTGGTTCACCAATTATTCAAAACGGCAAATTTATTGGCGCTATAACCCATGTATTTGTAAAAGATCCAACACTTGGTTATGCTGTTTTTGCAGATAGAATGATAAGCGAATTGCACACCTGAGATCGCTTTTTTTCGGTGCAAAATTGCACGGATTATTCCGCTTTTTTTCCGTGCAATTTTTTTTCGATTTTTATTGACAAAAAAATTAAGTTTATATATAATTAAAATAGTAGTATACAGGGGGATAAGAAAATGAGAAAAACAAAAGGAAAAAAAGTATTTTTTATAGCAATAGCTATTATTATCTTAGTTAGTTTTTCAGTAGTAATTTATGGTACAAACAACATCGTTAACCCTACTAGCATTACTTTCAAAGATTCTAATTTATATGATTCTATGAAAAAACAATTGAGTGCCAAAAAACTAAATTATAATGCAAATGATGTAGAAAAAACTATTGAAATTTCAAAAAATGACATTTCGAAAATTACAGAATTAGATTTATCATCATCAGCAATTGCAGATTTATCAGGATTAGAGAATTTTCAGGATATATCAACATTGAATTTATCTAAAAATTCGGTAACATCTGCAGATTCTTTGGATCAATTAAGCAAAATCACTTCATTAAATGTAGCAGAAAATCAAATAAATACTAATTTATTATCTGCGATATCTAATTTGTCAAGTTTGACTCAATTAGATATGACAAATACAAAAATGAATTCAGACCAATTAGAATATTTAAAGACTCTTACAAATTTAAAAACACTTATATTAGCAGGTAATAATATTAGTGCAATAGAAAAGATTAGTAATTTAAATGGAATTACTAAATTAGACATTTCTGTTAATACAAGTTTTACAGATTTTTTACAACTAGTTTCTTTTACAAATCTTACTGAATTAAATGTTTCAGGGACAGGAATTACAACCTTTTCAGGATCAGAAGAAGGAACAGGAATTGGAAGATTATCAAAATTAGAAAAATTATATGCCTCAGACAATAAAGGAATTGTAAGTTCTAGTGGAATAGATGCAATATTTGAAACACATTCAGAATATACAGATAATGGATATGAGAATATACCATATTTAAGTAATTTGAAATTTTTGAATTTAAGCAGTATAGGAACATTAGGAAATAGACCCAATATAAGCTTTTATTCTTTTAAAGAATTAAAATCTCTAAAAGAATTGCACTTAGCATCAAATGAAATAAATAGTATATATGGAGTAGCTGATTTAACGGGATTAGATGTACTTGATTTAAAAGATAATAATATTTCTGATATCGAATATTTAGTTAATAAAAACGGAAACGAAATTGATGTGGAAAATTCATTAAGAGCAGGAAAAATCGACTTGAATGGAAATAAAATTGTAGATATTAGTGTATTTAGTGAATATCCTGGAGATTTATATTGGTTAGATTTATCAAATAATTCAATTTATGACATAGAACCATTAAGTAAATACGGATTTTCTAGTAGCAATAATAATGGAAAAGAATTATTTCTAGAAAATGAAAATATTACATTTGGTTTATATGATAAAAGCATAGATATTGATCATTATATCATAATGCCAACAATATTTAGATATAGTATGGATTCAAGTAAATTTGCATATTTTTCAGGTACAGAGTTTGAATATTCTGATGGAGTTAGAAAAAATACAGATTATACTGAACCAGAGGAATATAATGTAATCGTTAATCATGAAAAAACTAGGGAAGATGATTTGACTGTAACAATAAGAGGCGGAATTACAGATGGTAGTACATTGCATTTTAAAATAGGAGAATATGGGGACACTAATTGTTATATTGAATCTGTATACTTTAAAGATTCACAATTGTATTCGAAAATAGAAGGAGTAGTGACAGCGAAGGTAGCAGAACGAAACTTAAAATATCACATAACTGTTCCATTGATAATCAATGTTGATAGGGATGCAATTTCTTCAATCGATGAATTAAATTTACAACATACAGATTCTTCAAGTGATACAAAGATAAAAGATTTAACAGGATTGGAGAACTTTGGAAACTTGCAAACATTATATTTGCAAAATAATGATGTAAGCACAATTGAACAATTTTATGCATGTGAAAGTTTAAGGATATTAAATTTAGCTAGTAACTCTAATATTAATAATAACAATAAATCAATTGTAAATTTAAGAAATTTAGAAACATTAAATTTATCTAATACAGGCTTAACTAATATTGATTTCTTAAATGAATTATATGAAACAGGATATTGTGAATTGGTTGTTTTAGATATATCAGATAATCCAAAATTAAATAATATAGAAGGTATTGAAAAAATAACAACATTACAAAGTCTAGGATTATCAAATACTAATTTGGATGATAATAAGACATCTAAATTAAATGTATTAACCAATTTAACAACATTAAACATAAACGGAAATCAAATTAAAAATATAGATATTGTTTCAAATTTAAAGTTATTAAAATATTTCTATTTTAATAATAATAAGATTGAAAGTTTAGAACCATTGAAAGGCAAAACATTCTACGAGTTGGAATTTACAGGAAATAACATAAAAAATATATCTGCATTGTCTTCACATCGTACAATAAATAATCTGAAGATGGACAACAATCAAATTGAAGACGTATCAGTACTTTCAAGAATTTCAATGTCTAATGAGCAAAATCTTTCAGTTAATGGACAAAAGATTGTAAGACTATTAGATAAATCATCATCAGGAAAAGTTAATATAGTGTTACCACAAATATTTTTGGCATCACAACAAAGTGGAAATAAGATATATTCAAGCAATGAATTATCATTAACAAATTGTGAATTAGATTCAACAGGACAAAATGTTATTGTAGACGCAGATAAGCTAAATGGAGAGGTTGCTCAAGTAGAAATAGTTAGTGGAAAAGCAAAAGGAACAGTGTTAACTATATCAGCACCATTAAATGCTATAATTACATATGAGCCATCAAACACTGAAAAAACAAATCAAAATGTTATTGCTAGAATATCATTTAATCAAAGTAGAAGAGAAATAAAAATTACAAACAATGACGGAAAAGATACATACACATTTGAGCAAAATGGAGAATTTACATTTACATATGTTGACCAATACAGAGTTGAAGGTTCTGCAACAGCAATTGTTCAAAATATTGATAAAAAAGCACCAGTGGCACAAGTGTCTCAAGTTCAGAAAAACGAACAAGTTGAAGTTACAATAACAGTAAATGAAAAAGTCGCAGATGTTGAAGGATGGACTTCACAACAACTTACAAATGGCTCAATGACTTTAACCAAGGTTTATTCACAAGATACAACAGAAGATGTAAAACTGGAAGATGAAGCAGGAAATGTTACGACAATAAATGTTAAAGTTCAGATTAAAAGAATATCTGATGTATTAACATCAAATACATTAAAAATTTCTGAAACAGACCTTAATATAAAAAAGGTTTATCCAAAAACAACAGTTTTAAACTTTAAAAAGAGTATAAATTCAGAAATGGAATATACAATCTTAAATAAAAGTGGGACAGAGCTTTCAGATAGTTCATACATAGGAACAGGTTGCCAAGTAAAGATGAAAAACGATAAAGTCTATACTGTAATTGTTTGGGGAGACTTGACTGGAAACGGAAAGATATCACTTACCGAATTAGCAAGAATATCTAAGATATTTGCAGAGCAGTCTACATCAACAGATTTAGAAAAATCAGCAATAGACATCAATATGAATGGAAAGTTAGATTTAGTTGAATTGGCAGCTATAGCAAGACTACAGTTAAAATAAAAAAATATACAAGAGAAAGGAAAATAAAAAAATGAAAAAATTATTATTTAGTATTGTTACAGTCTTATTAATGACAGTATTTATGATGGGAACAGTTTTTGCAAAGGCAGTCACATTAGTCAAATTAGAGGCTACAATTGAAATTACAGCAAATAAAACTTCAGTAGTAGAAGGTGATGAAGTTGAATTTACATTTACAATAAAAGATTTAAAAAATGCAAAAGATGATTCTATTGCAGCAATCGAAGGAAAGGTTGAATATAATACAGACTTTTTTGAATTTGTAAGTACTACATTTTCAACAGGAGGTCAATCAGGAGAAAAGTTTAATGTGACAAAGGTTGGAAAAGAAGGAGAAGTATACGCAAAATTAGTATTAAAAGTAAAAGAGAATGCTAGCGGAACAGGAGATGTTAAATTTACTGAATTAATGGCATCAGACGGTGATATGGATAAAGCAGAAGGAGCTGCAGAAGCTTCAACAAACCCTATAAGTTTCAATATAGCCAAGACAGTAACTCCACCACCAACAGTTGCAGTAACAAACGTAAAAATAGAGGCAACGAAAACAACACTAAAAGTTGGAGAAACAACAATCCTTCAAGCAGTAGTTGAACCAACAACTGCAACAAATAAAAAAGTAACATGGTCATCAAGTGATGATAAAGTAGCTACCATAGACAGCAATGGACAAGTAAAAGGAATAAAAGAAGGAGAAGCAACAATAACAGCTACAACAGAAGATGGAAATAAAACAGCAACTCTAAAAATAACAATAGAGAAAAAGGATGAAACAGCAGGTGATAATAAAGACAATAAAGATGATAGCAATAATGATAACAATAATGTTAACAAAGATGATGGCCAAAAAAAGGATGAATTAGTAATTGAAGATGACAAGAATAAACAAGACGAAGTAAAAAATGATAACGTAAATGGAGACAAAAAAGATGCAACAGTAGCAAATACAGATTTACCAAAAGCAGGTTTAAGCATTACATTTTTTGTAGTAATAGCAGCAGCAATCATATCAGCAATTGTAATTTACAAGAAAAATCAAAACTTCAAAGACATAAAATAAAAGTATAGCATGGGCATCTTGTCCCATGCTTTTATATGCAAAATTGCACGGAAAAAAAGCGATCTCAGGTGTGCAATGCACGGAAAAAAAGCGATCTCAGGTGTGCAAGGAGGAAAAAAATGTTAATAAAATGTATCAAACATATAAATTTAGTAATGCACCATAAATGGTTAGTTTTTAAATTGTGTTGTAAAGTAGGATTACCATGGAGAGGATTTATGCATGATTGGTCAAAGTTTTCGCCAACTGAATTTTGGGAAAGTGTAAAATATTTTGATGGTCATAAAAGCCCGATAACAGTTTGTAAAAAAGATAAAGGTTATTCAGAAGCATGGTTACATCATAAAGGGCGAAACAAGCACCACTACCAATATTGGACTGATTTATCATTACCAGAAAAGACTGTGGTAATGCCATATAAATATGCTGTTGAAATGGTATGTGATGAATTAGCAGCCGGAATAACTTATAACGGAAAAAACTGGACAAAAGACACTCAATTGGAGTATTATATTAACAAAGAAAGAAAAAACTTAATTAATCCGCATATAGATAATTTTTTGATGGCAACTTTTATAGAAGTAAGTCAAAGAGGGATTGATGGAACACTAACAAAAGAAAGTATGAAAAAATTATATGAAAAATATTGTGTTAGAATGGAGAAATTAGATGAGAATAAGATTTAAGCCATGGGCAAGGCCAGAATTAGAAGCAAGCGATTTTTACAGAGATAATCCAGAGGAGCTAAAAGACAAATGGATTAAAGAATTTAAGAATCAAAATAATCCAATAAATTTAGAATTAGGATGTGGAAAGGGTCAATTTATAGCACAGCTTGCCGTACAAAATCCAGATATTAATTATATAGCAATAGATTTAGTTGATGCAATGTTAGGTCTTGCAAAAAGAAATGTAGAACAGGTATATAGAGAACAAAATAAAGAAGTAGAAAATTTGATATTAACACGTTTTGACATAGAAAGAATTACAATGATTTTAGGTAAGCAAGACAATATAAAAAGAATATATATCAATTTTTGCAACCCTTGGCCAAAGGGAAAGCACAGAAAAAAGAGATTGACACATACAAGACAACTTGAAAAATACAAAACTTTTTTAGCAGAAGATGGAGAAATATATTTTAAAACAGATGATGATGACTTATTTAACGGAAGTTTAGGGTATTTTGAAGAATCTGGTTTTAAAATTTTAGATAAGACATATGACTTACATGCAGAACCAATTTGGGACAATAATATTGAAACTGAACATGAAAAAATGTTTAGTGAGCAAGGAATAAAAATAAAAGCATTGATTGCCAAAAAACTGTAAAAAAAATTCAAAAAAGCTATTGCCAAAACAAAAGTATTGTGGTACTATATTATAGTAATGATTTAGGGGTATAGTGTCAATGGTAGCACATCGGTCTCCAAAACCGCCTGTGTGGGTTCGAATCCTACTACCCCTGCCATAGTATTTATCTTTTAGGGATGCACTAATTATAAATATTGAAGAAGTTTAGTTTGTATAAAACTAAGCTTTTTCTTTTTTATATAATAGGAAAGTGATACTTTCCTATTATATAAAAAGCTACAATCGCTAACCCTTTGAGATTTTCTCCTTTTAGTCGAAAACTCAAATCGGGCGAGAACAAATCAAAGAAAAATTGAAAATTTTTCTTATTTGTTCTTGAAAACAAGAAAGGACAGAAAATGAATAAAATCATCTTAAAAATAATAATATTTGTGATAATAATTTCTTGTTTATTTATCCCTGCAATGGCAGTAACTCCTGGAATTCAGCCACCAGAGCAGATAACAACAGAAGATGGAGATTATATTTGGCCAATACCTGGATATACTGCAATATCTTCGCCATTTGGAAAAAGAACTGCACCAACTTCTGGAGCATCTACATATCACAAAGGGACAGATATTCCTGCACCAGAAGGAACAAAACTAATAGCAACATGTGACGGAGAAATCACATTTATAGGCTTTTTAGGAGGTGGAGGATATACAATAACACTAACTACCGATAATCAATTAAAAATTTCATATTGCCATGTCTCTCCAAATTATATAGTGTATGTTGGACAGCAAATCAAACAGGGACAAGTGATAGGAAATGTAGGACCAAAATATGTTTATGGAGTAGCAGGAAACAATTATAAAGATGCAACCGGAAAGCCTACAAATGGAGCAATAATGAATATGTAAATCCAATGGGTTATCTAAAATAATAGTTTACAGTATTTGTGAAATATGCTATTATATAAAAAGAAATGGAGGAAAATGAAATGGCATTTGACGGTATTACAACAAAAGCAATAGTAGATGAATTACAAAATATAATAGGAAGTAAAATTGATAAAATACATGAACCAGATAAAAATACAATAATATTAGGATTGTATTTAAACGGAAAAAATTATGCATTAAATATTTGTATAGATTCACACAATTGCAGAATAAATTTGACAACACATCAGAAAGAAAATCCATTAGTTGCACCTAATTTTTGTATGTTATTAAGAAAACACTTACTAGGGGGAAAAATCTCTGAAATAACAATGCAAGGACTAGAAAGAGTAGTAAAAATTTCAATAGAAACAATAAATGAATTCAACGAAATTGAAACCAAAACACTTATAATAGAACTAATGGGAAAACACAGTAATGTGATATTAACAAATCAAGAAGAAAAAATAATAGATTCTATGAGGCATATAGATTCTAGAAATTCATATAGAGAAATTCTACCATCAAGAATATATGTTTTTCCAAAATCTGATAAGTTGGATTTTGAGCAAATAAAAGATTTTAATGTGTTTAATGAAAAAATATCAAATACAGAAGAACAAGATTTGGCTAAAGCTATTTCTTCAACATTCACAGGAATTAGCTTTTCATTTGCAGAAAGTGCAGTAAAAAATAGAACCAAAGAGCAAATATATAATTATATGAAAAATCTTATTCAAAATAGTTCTAACTCAAAATTTATGCCAATCTATAAAAATGACAAAATTTCAGATTATGTATTACAATATGCAGAACAGAAGCACAATGACTTTGAATTAAACTTCTTTATAGATGACTTTTATTTTGAAAGAGAAACTAGAGAAAATTTTAATAATTACAAAAACAATATTTCAAGAATAGTAAATGAAACCGCTAAGAAATATACTAAACGTTTAGAAAATATGAATTCAAAGCTTTTGGAATGTAAAGACATGGACAAATATAAGATATATGGTGAACTTATAACTGCCAATTTGTATAGGTTGTCAAATGAACACTCTAATAGTATACAATTAGAAAATTACTATGATAACAATAATTTGATTACTATACCATTAGATGTAAAATATGCGCCAAATATGAATGCAAGAAGATATTTTAAGAAATATTCAAAATTGAAAAATGCATTTAAAATTGTCTCAGAGCAAAAGTTAGAAACAGAAAAAGAAATTGATTATATAGAAAGTATAAAATATGAATTGGAAAGTGCAATAACACTTGATGAATTAAAAGAAATTTCAGAAGAAATTAAAGAAAATGCAATATTTAAAGAAAAAATCAAAAAAGGAAAGAAAAATAAGAATACTAAAAAAGCTCAAAAATATAAATTTTCACCTATCGAATATGAAATTGATGGTTTTAAAATATATGTAGGCAGAAATAATAAAGAAAATGATTGGCTAACACTTTCTTTTGCGCAGAAAACTGATATATGGTTTCATACAAAAGATATACACGGGAGCCATGTGATTTTAAAAGCTGATAAGCCAATAAGTGATGATATTTTAGTAAAAGCGGCGGAAATTGCCGCAAAGCATAGTCAAGCAAAAGAATCTTCAAATGTGCCAGTAGATTATTGTAAAGTTCAATATGTAAAAAAGCCAAATGGTTCAAAGCCAGGTATGGTTATTTTTACAAATAATAAAACATTAAATGTTAATCCACTAAAAGCTTAACGGATGGTGCCAATAGACACCATCCGTTTTTGGGCGGAAATTCGATATTACTTTGAGTTCTGCTTTGCTTCTTCACACTGATGTACAAAGAAACTCCAGATGATTGTATAACGGTGTTTGAATTTCAAACATTTTGGAGTATCATCTCCGATTGTGTGATACTCAATGAACGGGTTAGTTTGGGTGTCGATGATATCCTGGTTTATCCGAATATATTCGATTGACGGAAGCAGGGTGCAGAGCCTGGATGCATTTTCATTGCAGTCCGAATACCATTTTACCATGTGTTCCATCTGATTAACAAAATTACTTTTGTCAATTTCGCCTTGATAGACGACGCCTTTTTCTACATACTCCAGTTTAATAATATCTTTTCCTTTCATTGCAATACCTCCTGCATTTTATTGAAAAAGTTAAAGAGTTGCAATGCCTTTGTTTTACCAAAGGCAGTAAAAATTACAAATGATATTATAACATATATTTTGATAAATTTCCAGCTTTTTGCATAAATTTTATTGACAACCGAAAAATAAAGGAATATAATATGAACAATTAAAAAAAGTTACGGAGAAAAAGAAAAATTATGTAGATTCATGAATAGAGAGCTAGTGATGGTGGAATACTAGTAATGATAAGCATAAGGGGAGCTTTGGAGTAAAAAAAATTAAGGTGCTTAAAAACTAGTAATAAAAGTTTTTAAGAAATAGGGTGGAACCGCGGAATATGAACTTTCGTCCCTAGCAATATATTTTTTATTGCTAGGAATGGAAGTTTTTTGATTTTCTAGCGCATTAGAAGGAGGATTTCAAATGGTAAAGTCAATGGAAACAATAGTTAATCTATGCAAAGCAAGGGGATATATTTATCCTGGTTCAGAAATCTATGGAGGTTTAGCAAATACATGGGATTATGGACCACTAGGAGTAGAATTAAAAAACAATGTAAAAAAGTTATGGAGAAAAAAATTTATTCAAGAAAGTAAATATAATGTTGGACTAGATGCAGCAATCTTAATGAATCCACAAACTTGGGTTGCATCAGGACATGTTGGTGGATTCTCAGATCCATTAATAGATTGTAAAGAATGTAAAACAAGGCATAGAGCAGATAAATTAATAGAAGAATGGGCACATGAACAAGGAAAAGACATGATAGCAGATGGAATGTCAGATGAAGAAATGATAAAATTTCTAGATGACAACAATATTCCATGTCCAACATGTGGAAAACACAATTTCACGTCAATTCGTAAATTCAATTTAATGTTCAAAACATTCCAAGGTGTAACAGAAGATGCAAAAGCAGAAATTTATTTAAGACCAGAAACTGCACAAGGAATTTTTGTAAACTTCAAAAATGTAATGAGGACAACAAGAAAAAAACTACCAATGGGAATTGCACAAGTAGGAAAAGCATTTAGAAACGAAATAACACCAGGAAACTTCACATTTAGAACAAGAGAATTTGAACAAATGGAACTTGAATTTTTCTGCAAACCAGGGACAGACTTAGAATGGCATGAATACTGGAAAAAATTCTGTGAAGATTGGTTATTAGGACTAGGAATGAAAAAAGAAGATATTCGTTTAAGAGACCACAGCCCAGAAGAATTAGTATTTTATAGCAAAGCAACAACAGATATCGAATATGCCTTTCCATTTGGATGGGGTGAATTATGGGGAATTGCAGATAGAACAGATTATGATTTAACAAATCATATGAACATGTCAAAAGAAGATTTTACATATTTAGATCCAGAAACAAATGAAAGATATGTTCCATATTGTATAGAACCATCATTAGGAGCAGATAGAGTTGCATTAGCATTTTTATGTAATGCTTATGATGAAGAAGAAATTGCAGAGGGAGATACAAGAACGGTATTACATTTACATCCAGCATTAGCACCATACAAAGTAGCAGTACTTCCACTATCTAAAAAATTATCAGAAAAAGCAGAAGAAGTATACACAAAATTATCAAAGAAATTTATGTGTGAATATGACGAAACAGGTTCAATAGGAAAACGTTATAGAAGAGAAGATGAAATTGGAACACCATATTGCGTAACAGTAGATTTTGATACATTAGAAGATAATGCAGTAACAATTAGAGACAGAGATACAATGGAACAAGTTAGAATCAATATAGACGAGCTTGAAAATTGGATAAGAGAAAAAATCGAATTTTAATGCACATTTGAGATCGCTTTTTTTCGGTGCAAAATTGCACAGATTATCTCGCTTTTTTTCGGTGCAAAATTGCACAGATTATCTCGCTTTTTCTCCGTGCAAAACTGCACGGATTATTCCGCTTTTTTTCGGTGCGGAAATAAATGTATACGAAAGGAAAAATGAAAATGGAAAATAAAAAAATGACAATAGCAATAATAATTTTAATAATATTGATAATCGCAATAGTAGGTTTTAATTTTGCTTTTAGTGAATTTAATAATAAGCAGACGAATATATTAACAGAAGAAACTAATAAAATATTACAATCAGATATAACAAAAGAAAACATTGATTTCAATATAAAAACAGAAAGAAATTATGCTGTTGTAGAAAAGGCTATTAAAGAATATATATCT
>MNRR01000035.1:0-17276 GCA_001916055.1 Clostridium sp. 28_12 | reverse complement strand
ATGAAAATATAAATCCGAATAATATTTTTTCTGCACAAAATATGCAGGACAAAGAATTAAAAGCAATTGATGAGATTATTGCTGATTACAATGACAAAATTCAAGAAACTACAGATGAACTAGAAGATTTGTTAAAAGAAGACAAAATTAAAGAAAATATTACTAAAAGAGAGATTTCACCAAGGAAGGAATATTATATAAATTTATATAATACAATCATGTTTAGTGATGTAATGAAAACTCAATATAGTAATTTAGAATCTGAAATTAAGACAGAAAAAAGTAAACTAACAGATAAGGTTAAACAAATAGAAAAAATAAATGAATTTTTAAAGAAAAATTCAGATTCATGGACAATTAAGGATGACAAAATTCAGTTTACAAATTTGATTAGAATGACAGAATATTATAATTTATTAAACAAGTTAGCTGAATAGTTATAATATGGAAAGGATTGTGAGAAAAAATGAGAAGATACTTTGGAACAGATGGAATACGTAGAATTGCTAATACAGAATTATCACCTGAATTAGTGTATAAAGTTGCAAAAGCAGGTGCATATGTGTTATCAAAACATACAGATAAAACACCAACAATATTAATTGGAAGAGATACACGTCTTTCTGGTACTCTTATTGAAAGTGCTATGGTTGCAGGTTTTTTAAGCTATGGTGCAAATGTTAAATTATTAGGTGTGATTCCAACACCAGGAGTTGCATATTTAACAAGAAAATTTCAAGCAGATGCTAGTGTTGTAATTTCTGCATCACATAATACATTTGAATTTAATGGAATAAAATACTTTAGTAACAAAGGTATGAAAATTCCTGATAGTTTAGAAGAAGAAATCGAAGAAGTTATGGAATCTGGAAAACTTAACGAATTAACTGCTGTAAGTGAAAAGATAGGAGTTTCAGAGGTTAGGACAGATTTGATAGATGAATATGTATATTTCTTTAGAAAAAACTTTGACGATAATATCGAAAAATTTAATAACCCTGATTTTAAAGTTGTAATAGATACTGCAAATGGAGCAACATATCAAGTTGCAGATAAAGTATTTTCAACCCTTGGAATCAATCACGTAATAATAAATAATGAACCAAATGGAGTTAATATAAATGCAGGATGTGGTTCAACACATCTAGAAATGCTAAAAGAATATGTTATTAAAAATAAAATGAGTTTAGGAATAGCATATGATGGTGATGGAGATAGGTGCCTTGCTGTTGATGAAAACGGAGAAGAAATCGATGGGGATAAATTAATAGCAATTATTTCTAAGTACTTAAAACAAAAAGGAAAACTAAAGAAAGATACAATAGTTGCAACTGTTATGAGTAATTTGGGATTAAATAAATATGCAGAAAAAGAAAAATTAAACTTTGTACAAACAAAAGTTGGAGATAGATATGTTTTAGAAGAAATGCTTAGAAGCGGATATAATTTAGGTGGGGAACAATCAGGTCACATAATTTTGTTAGATTATAACCCAACTGGTGATGGAATCTTAACCTCATTAATGCTTATTCAAGCAATACTAGAAAGTGGTAAAAAAGCTTCTGAATTGAGCAATTTAGTACAAAAATATCCACAAGTTTTAATTAATGCTAAAGTAGATTCAAATAAAAAATATGATTATGAAAAAAATGCAGAGATAAAAGAAGCAATTAAAAATCTGGAAAAAGAATTTGATGGAAATGGTAGAGTATTAATTAGACCATCTGGCACAGAGCCACTTGTAAGAGTTATGATTGAAGGAAAAGACCAAAAATTAATTAAAGAAAAAGCTGAAAGAATAGCCAAAATGATAGAAGAAAAATGCAATTAACATTGACATCAAAAATAAAAAATACTATAATAATATAGTAAAATATACTAATATAAGAAGCTATTTATATATATTTGGCAAATTTGTAATATTTATAAATAGATAACTTCTACTAAATTTTTTAAACCGCAGGAGGAAAAAATGCAAGAAGTAAATTGTGTAGAACTAAAAGGAACTATTCGGAGCGAACTAAAATATGATCATCAAGACTATTATGGAACTAAGTTTTATTATACTAAATTAGTAGCAAAAAGACTTAGCGGGTTTGAAGATACTATACCGATTTTAATATCTGATGATTTGTTAGAATCTAAAGAAATAAAAATTGAAGAACTTACAGGCAAATATGTTAGATGTACAGGAAAATTCAAATCAATAAATATTTTGGATGTATATGGTAAAATAAAACATGTAAGAATGGTGGTCTTGGTAGAAAATATTGAGTCTTATGAGAATGAAGAAAATGAAATTGATATAAACGAAATTTTTCTTGATGGTTATATTTGTAAAAATTCTATTTATAAAATAACAAGAAAACAAAACAGAAAAATTTCAGCTATATTGTTAGCAGTCAATAGCCCTGATGGAGAATCAGACTATATTTGGTGTATTGCATGGAATAGAAATGCAAAGATTTTAAAGGATATTGGGGTCGGTTCACATCTAAAATGTCTTGGAAGAATTCAAGAAAGAAAAGTATTTTGCAGAAAAATGAAAACGATTAAATTTGTAAGAAAAAATGAAGAAGAACCAGAAATAGGTGAATGGCAACAGGTTTATGAAGTTTCAATTGGAAAAATGGAGTTGCTAGAAGAATAACTAAATCAGGAATGAAGTAGAAGTAAAAGAGGAGCACAAAGTAGCTCCTCTTTAAGTTTAGACGCGAAAGTATTGATTTTTAAAATGAAAGATGTTAAAATACCAACAGAAAGAAGGATGATTATGGGATTTTTTGATAAATTAAAACAAGGATTAAATAAAACAAAGGAATCAATAAATGAAAAAATAAATGATGTATTTAGTAATTTTAGAAAAGTGGATGAAGGTTTTTTGGAGGAGCTTGAAGAAGCATTAATAATGTCAGATATTGGAATAGAAACTTCAACAAAAATTATTTCAAATTTAAGAGAAAGAATGAAAAAAGAAAAAATAGAAGATCAAGAACAAGTAAAAGAAGCTCTAAGAGAAGAAATCGAAAAAATAATGGAAATATCAGATAATTCATTAAAGCTTGAAACAAAGCCATCTGTTATTTTAGTTATAGGTGTAAATGGGGTTGGAAAAACAACTTCAATAGGAAAAATGGCTGCAAGGCTATCTAAGGATGGTAAAAAAGTTGTTGTTGCAGCAGCAGATACATTTAGAGCAGCAGCAGTTGAACAATTAGAAATTTGGGCCCAAAGAGCTGGTGCAGAGATTGTAAAAAGAGAAGAAGGAGTAGACCCAGCATCTGTAGTATATGATGCAATAGCAAAAACAAGAGAAATAGGGGCAGATATATTAATTTGCGATACGGCAGGAAGATTGCACAATAAAAAATACTTAATGGATGAGTTAAATAAAATACAAAAAGTAATAAATAAAGAAATGCCAGATGCATCTAAAGAAGTATTACTAGTAATAGACGCAGGAACAGGTCAAAATGCAATATCACAAGTAAAAGCATTTAAAGAACAAGCAGATATTACAGGAATAGTACTAACTAAATTAGATGGAACAGCTAAAGGCGGAGCAGTAATTGGAATTGTAGCAGAAAATAAAATACCAGTTAAATTTATAGGAGTTGGAGAACAAATCGATGATATGGAAATCTTTAATTCAAAGGATTTCGCCAAAGCAATAATATAATTGCACGGAAAAAAAGCGAGATAATCTGTGCAAAAATGCACGGAAAAAAAGCGAGATAATCGGTGCAAAAAGGAGAAGAGATGGAAAAGAACAAACTTAGAATCAGTAAAAAAATGAGAGCAATAATAGTAATAGCATTTATTGCAATATATGCCTTAGGAACATATGTGTCATTAAGAGGACAATATTTAGAATATGTTGAACTTGGAGAACAATATGTAGAAAAATTTTTCACAGACATAAAATATAAATATTCTATAATGGGAATAACATTTGTTTTATTAAGTATAATATTATATTTTACAAATAGAGGAATAAAAAAAGGATTAAAGCCATTTTTTGAACAAGAAAAGAGAGAGGTACCTAAATTACCCAATAAATCAATAACACTAATAGTTGCTGCAATAGCAAGTGTGATAGTTTCAAATGACTTGGTAGATAAAGTATTGCTTTTTGTAAGCAATGCATCATTTGGAAAAACAGATATAATATTTAATTTAGACATATCATATTATATGTTCATAAAGCCATTAGTAGAGGCATTATTAAGTGATTTTGTTAAATTGATGATTGCATTAAGTGCTTACATGGCAGGGTATTATATAATAATATTTAATTTTTATTTTAAAGCAGTTGATAGAGAATTATTAAGGAAAAGTAAGCTTATAAAGAAATTGTTAAGAAATGCAATAATAGTATCAATCGGAATGGCTTTACAAAATGCATTAAATACTCAAAATATTGTTACAGGAAAATTCTTAACATTAAGCAATGGAACGGAATTGACAGGTGCAGGAGTTATTGAATCAACAATTCAACTATGGGGATATCTAATTTTATCTGTAATAATAGTTATAGCAGTAATAATTTCAGTAAAATTCTTTGCACAAAATAAAATGAAAAAGATAGTGTATCCTGTAGCAGTGGTACCAATATATTTAGTTACATTATTCTTAGTAATGGTTGGATATGATTTCATATTTGTAAAATCAAATGAATTTGACAAGGAGCGTAAATATATATCAGAAAATATAAAATCAACTCAAGAAGCTTATAATATAAAGGTTAAAGAAACAAGTATAGAATATTCAGGAACAATAAAAGAAGATGAAGTTGAGAAAAATGACGATGTAATTGATAATATAACTATTGTCAACAAGGATCTTGTAAAAAAGAGTCTAAAAGATACTCAAACAGAAACAGGATATTACACTTATAACAGTGTTTCATTAGCTAAATATAATATAAATGGTAAAGATCAATTAACATATGTGGCACCAAGAGAAGCAGAAAATAACACTATATCATATAACAATAAGACATATGAATATACACATGGAATGGGACAAATTATTGCATCTGCAACATCAGTAACAGAAGATGGAAATGTAGAATATCTTCAAAAAGATATTAGTGGTTCAGATAATATGTTAGAAGTAAAAGAACCTAGAATATATTATGGAGTTGAAACTAATAGTGTTGCTGTTACAAATACAAAGAATAAATCAGAATACGACTATACAGATAGTGATGGAGTAGAACATGTAAATAATTATGATGGAAATTCAGGAATTCAAGTAGGCTTTTGGGATAGATTGATACTTGCTGTAAAAAATAAAGATATTAGACTTGCAATGACAAGTTCAATATCAAGTGAAAGCAAGATTTTAACCAATAGAAATATTGTTAAAAGAGCTAAAGCAGTATTGCCAAATCTAATATATGATGAAAATCCATATACAGTTGTAGATGATGGAAAAATATATTGGGTATTAGATGCATATACTGTATCTGATAAATATCCATATTCAACATATACAGAAGTTGAATATGATGGGGCAAAACGAAATATTAATTACATTAGAAATTCAGTAAAGGTAATTATAAATGCATATGATGGTGAAATGACATTTTATATAACAGACAGAAATGATCCTGTAATTATGGCATATCTAAAATTATATCCTACAATATTTTCTGACTATACAGGAAAAGAAATTCCAGATGGAATTAAGCAACAAATGAAATACCCTAAATTTTTATATGATGTTCAATCAGAAATGCTTATGGTATATCATAATGTAAAAGAAGATGTATTATATAGAAATAATGATATATGGGCATTAACCAAATATGGAACAACATCTACAAAATCAAAAGTTGCAACTTTAGAACCATATTATGCGATGATAAAAACACCAGACAATGATAAGAGCGAACTAGGATTGATACAAATGTATACACAAAATGGAAAATCCAATATTACCTCATATCTTGTTGGAAGTTGCAATGGTACTGAATGTGAATTAAAAATTTACAAATACCCAACTGATAGTAATATACTTGGCCCAATTCAACTAGATAATCAAATAGACCAAGATGAAACAATTTCGACAGAACTTTCAACAATAGATGTTACAGGAAGTAAAATATCAAAAGATATGAAGATTATACCTATAAATAATACGGTTTTATATGTAGAAACAATATATCAAACAATGACAAATGAGCCAAATCAGCCAACAACTTTGAAAAAAGTAATTGTTGCTTCTGGAACAAAAGTAGCAATAGGAAACACTCTTGAAGAAGCTATTTCAAATTTATTGTCACAATCTGCTGTAAATATTGAAATAACAAATACGGAAGATGTTGATGGCATGATACAAGCTATTATAAATGCCAATAAGAATTTGACAGAATCTAATGATAGAAATGATTGGGAGATGATGGGCTCTGATTTAAAAGAACTTCAAAGTTTGATTGATTCTCTTGATAAGATGATAAAAGAAAATAACAAAAAAACACAATAAGAAAAAAACTTTCCTATAATATAAAAAGGTGCCCTAATGTAGGACACCTCTTTTGCTACTCAGAAAGGATTTTTCCTTGACCCAATGTGATTTTTACTTTTACAGTTTGACCAGGTTCCAGCTTAGACCACTCTTCAAATGGAAGCGAGAAAGAGATTTCTTTTCCTTTTTTGTTTTCTGTGCCTTTAACCAAGTAGTGTTCTGAGTTTGATGAAATTCTTTCGTCTGATTCTAAATTGGTTTTTCCCCAATAGGGAGTAGTGTTATTGCCATTAGTTTCCACAGAACGTTCATATAGCCATTTGTCGATTTCATAATAATACTTGGTTTCATAAACTGGTTCATCGCGGTAAACTGGCTCTTTATATGTTTCGGTTTCGGAATAGTATTCATAAGTAGGTCTTTCAGAAATAACTTCTTCGAAATAGCCATTTCCAAGATCATTATAACCTGAAACATAAGATTCAGAACCTGAAACACGTTTTTTAGTAACCTCACGAGTACGCGTTTCGTAATGATCTATTACTGGTTCTGAGTGAGAATATTCTTGCCTGGTATATAATAATCTGGCATTTTGAGGTAATTTCCAATCACTTTCTTCAACTGTTTTGTATTGCTCAATGTCAATATTGCGACTCCATGGAAGTGAGTCGATTGTAAGTTCATATTCTTTTGGCTTAACAAGTTGAAAGATACCTATGAAACTTATCAGAATTGCGAGAAAAATTAATGCAGGCTTCCAAATTGCACTGAAGTTGAAGTTCTTAAATTTTTCAGTAATCGAAAAATTCTTGATTTCATCAGAACTTTCAGTGTTTTCAGAACTTCTTACATGCTCTGAAGTAGTATGTTCTTCAAAACTATCAGAATCATCAGAGTCATCTGAAACTGGTTCAGCTTTGGAATCTGACTTTTCTTTGTTTTGGAAATAATTCAAATTCTCTGATGCCCGAGGTGCGCCACAATAGACACAAGTTTCATTGTCATCAGAATTTAACTGCTTACAATAAACACAAATCCAATCAGGATTCCTGTTTATCTTAGCTGCTGCTTCTTCAGGCACATAATGCTTTTCAGATGCGTCAAGATAAAATCTTGTAGAAGTATCTCTTGCTTTGCCACAGTTTGGACAATTACGAAGACTTCCTCTTATCCGTTTGGTATCACAGTATTTGCAATCCCAAAACCCTTCTATTAATTTTCTTCCCATTAACATTTACCTCCATATTAGTAATTTTGAATAGCAAATAAAAAATATATAAGAATTATACCACAAATTTACATAAAAGTCTATAAATTATCTATATGTTTACATAAATTAGTTATAGTTGCTCAATAATGGTTTTGATAATATTTTTCAATAAGCACTTGTAAAAATAAGATAATTAGTGTAAAATAAAGTCAAAAATAGAAGCGAGGTAAAACAAATGAGATTTGTAACAGACGAAAAAAGTGAAAAAGAATATAAAGAATTTCTTGAAAGACATGAAAGATGCAATTTTCAACAATCACCAGAATGGGCAAAAGTAAAATCAAATTGGAAAAATGAAGTAGTATTAGCAGAAGATAAAAATGGAAAAATAATTGGAGCAGTAAGTGTATTAATAAGAAAAATACCTATTTTTGGAAACATAATGTATTCATCAAGAGGGCCAACATGTGACATACATGATGTGGCTGTAATGAAACAACTAACAGATGGAATAAAAGAATTATCTAAAAAGTATAATGCAATAGTATATAAAGCGGAACCAGATATACTAAGCAGTGATGAAGAATACAGAAAAATAGTAACCAATTTAGGATATAGAATAAAAGATAATGCCAAAAACTTTAGAGAAGAAATACAACCAAGATATGTATTTAGATTAGATATAAAAGGAAAAACAGAGGACGAGATATTTGCTGAATTTCATTCAAAAACAAGATATAATGTACGTTTGGCAACTAGAAAAGGTGTAGTTGTAAAAGAAGGTACAAGAGAAGACTTAAAAGAATTCCACAAAATAATGGTAGAAACAGGTGCGAGAGATGGATTTATAATAAGACCATTATCATATTTTGAAAAAATGTATGATGAATTAGCACCAAAACATATGAAGTTATTGATGGCATATTATGAAGGAAAACCAATATCAGGAGTAATACCTATATTTTATGGGAATAAAACATGGTATTTATATGGTGCAAGCAGTAATGAACACAGAAACTTAATGCCAAATTATTTATTACAATGGGAAATGATAAAAATGGCAATTGCAAGACATGATGATGTATATGACTTTAGAGGGGTTTCAGGTGTTGTAGATGAAAATCATCCTCAATATGGATTATATAGATTCAAAAAAGGCTTTGGAGCAACATTTACAGAATTTATAGGAGAAGTGTATATACCATTTAAGCCATTAACATATTCAATTTATAAATTCTCTGAAAAGACATTTAGAAATTTAAGAGGGCTTAAAACTAAGTTCAAAAAGTAAAAAAGGAATGAAGCAAAAATGAAAGAACTAGTAGTAGAAAAAGAAAATTTAAAGCATAACTTAAAAATTATTAATGAAATAATAAGTAAAGATAAGAAAAAAGCTAAATTAATTGCCGTAGTTAAAGGAAATGGCTACGGATTAGATTTAGTAAAATACACCCAATTTTTAATTGACAATGGAGTAGACTTTTTTGCTGTTGCTACTGTGGAAGAAGCAGTAGCCTTAAGAAATGCTGGAATAACACAAAATATTTTGATGATGTCTTCAACAGCAGTAAAAGAAGATATAGAAATATTGATTAAAAATAATATAATATTAACAGTTGGATCAAAAGAGGCAGGAGAGGCAGTAGAAGAAATTGCACAAAAGTTACAGACAAAAGCTAGAGCACATTTAAAAATAGATACAGGCTTTGGAAGATACGGCTTTATATATAGTAATAAAGAAAAAATGGTACAAGCAATAAAAGCGTGGAAAAACATAAAAATAGAAGGAGCATTTTCACATTTTTCAATTGCATTTTTTGGAGATGGCAAAGAATCTAAAGAGCAATATGAAAGATTTATGGAATGTATCAAAATATTAAAAGAAAATAAGATTGACACAGGAATGCTACACATGTGCAATTCCTCTGCATTTTTGCGCTTTCCAGAAATGCACTTAGATGCAGTAAGAGTGGGTTCAGCATTACTTGGAAGATTGTCGATTCCAAATACCTGGGGATTCAAAAAAGTAGGATATTTAAAATCAAATGTCGCAGAAATAAAAACATTGCCAGTAGGATATAATATAGGATATTCAAATTCATACACAACCAAAAAAGAAACTAAAATTGCAATAATCCCATGTGGATATGCAGATGGATTTAATATAATTGTTGATAGAGATATGTTTAGACCAATTGATAAATTAAGATATGTTGTTAGAGATGCCAAAGATGCATTTAAAAATAAAAAAATATATGTTACAATAAATGGTGAAAAATGCGAAGTACTTGGAAGATTGGGAATGTTCCATGTAAGTGTTGATATTACAGGAAAAAATATAAAAATAAATGATGAAGTACACTTTAATGTAAGCCCAATGTTTGTGGATAGCAGGTTAGAAAGAGTGTATGAATAAAAAAAAGGCATTTATTAGAAAGGAATGGTAGAAAATGGAGATAAGCTTTCCAAAAAAAATATGGTATTCAATAACAAAATTCGAGAAATATCCTGATATGGCTCAAGATGGAATTTTTAAAGCAGTCAGATATTTAATAACAATGGCTATAATTGTTACTACATTTGCTTTATGTGGTTCTATGATAAAAATGAATAAAGCTGTTGGAAATTTAGCACAATATATAGAGCAAAACATTCCTGATTTTACATTTGAAGATGGAAAAGTCAGTATGGAATTAACAGAGCCTATGGTAATAAATGATATTGCTAATAGCCAAATAAATAAAGTAATTATAAATCCAATTGCAGAAACGTCAGAACAAAAAGAAGAGTTAGAAAACAAAGAAACAATTGTTGGAACAAATATATATTTCTTTAAAGATGAAATTATTTTAAAAAACAAAGTAGATGATGAACATATTCAAACACAGAATTATACATACAAAGATTTTATAGCAAATTATACTAAAGAAGATATACAAAATTTCAACAAAGCAGACTTAATAGAATTTTTAAGGAGTGAAAAAATGACTCCATTTTATACAAGTTATGCAACAACAATGTTTATATACTTATTACTTACAGACATAATCTATTTGCTATTAGACACATTTAGAATTGCAGTTTTCGGATGGATAACAGCAGTTGTGGCAAAAATAAAAATGAAATTTTCTGCAATATACAATATGGCAATATATTCATTTACTTTACCAATGATATTAAATATTATATATTTAATTGTAAATTATTTTATTGACTTCAAGATAAAATATTTTGAAGTTGCATATACAACTATTGCATATATATACTTAGCAGCAGCTATTTTTATATTAAAAGATGATTTTATAAAGAAAATGCAAGAAGTTATGAAAATTAGGCAAGAGCAAAAAAATGTAAGAGAAGAAATAAAAAGACAAGAAGAAGAGAAAAAAGAAAAAAAGGACAAAGACGACGACAAAGATGAAGGTAAAGACGAAAATGGGGATAAAGATACAGATACACCAGAGGGTTCAGAAGCATAAAAATAGAAAAGAGGTCAAATAATGAATAAAGATAAGGATAAATCAAAGAAAAAATCAGAAGTGTTATTAAATACATTAATTACAATATTTACAATAGCTATCATAGTTCTTATAGGATTTTTAGCATATCAATATAATAAAAATAAAAATTCTGATGAAAACAAATTAGCATATACAGATTTAGTAAAAGAGATTCAAGCAGGAAATGTTGAGAAAATAGAGATGACTACAGGCAGTATGTCTTTAAAAGTAAAAATGAAAGATGTAGAAAAAGAAAAAACAACAATAATTCCTAGTGTTCAAGTTTTTTCAGAACTAGTACAACAAAAAGTGTTAGAAGAAAATAATATTGAATTAGAAACTAAAACACCAAGTATATTATCTCAAATTCCATCATATATATTTTCAATTTTACCAACTATAATAATGGTTGCACTATTTATAATGATATTCAAAATGCAAGGACTTGGAGATAAAGGCGAAGTATATGATGATACTGAAAGAAAAACTAAAATTACATTTGATGATATTGCAGGATTAGATGAAGAAAAAGAAGAATTAAAAGAAATTGTAGAATTTTTGAAAAAACCAAAGAAATTTACAGAAATGGGTGCAAAAATCCCAAAAGGTGTTTTATTATATGGAAAGCCAGGAACAGGAAAAACATTAATAGCAAAAGCAATTGCAGGAGAAGCAGATGTTCCATTTATTTCAATGAGTGGTTCAGAATTTATAGAAATGTTTGCAGGACTTGGTGCGTCAAGAGTAAGAAAATTATTTGATAAAGCAAGAAAATTAGCACCATGTATTGTATTTATAGATGAAATTGATGCGATAGGATCAAGAAGAGCAAGTAATAGTGGAGCAGAATCAGAAAATAATCAAACATTAAACCAACTATTAGTTGAAATGGATGGATTCTCTTCAGAAGAAACAATAATTGTTTTAGCAGCTACAAACAGACCAGAAATGTTAGATAAAGCATTATTAAGACCAGGTAGATTTGATAGACAAGTAACAGTTCCAGCACCAGATTTAGTAGGAAGAGAAGCAATATTAAAAATTCATGCTAAAGACAAAAAATTGGCTGATGATGTATCATTATATAGTATTGCAGAAGACACTGCTGGTTTTACAGGAGCAGAACTTGCAAATATCTTAAATGAAGCTGCAATAATAGCAACCAAAAAAGACCATACAGCGATAACAAATGCAGATTTAGATGAAGCAGTTAAAAAAGTAACAGTAGGACTAGAAAAAACAAGCAGAAAAATATCAGATAAAGACAAAAAACTAACAGCATATCATGAAGCTGGACATGCAATAGTAAGTCAATTTTTACCAACACAAACAGCAGTAAAAGAAGTTTCTATAATACCAAGAGGAATGGCTGGAGGCTATACTATGTATAAGTCTGATGAAGATAAATACTATATATCAAAAACAGAAATGCAAGAAAAACTTATTGCATTATTAGGAGGAAGAGCAGCAGAAAAATTAATATTAGATGATATTTCAACAGGAGCAAGCAATGACTTAGAAGTGGCAACACAAATCGCTAGAGATATGATTACTGTTTATGGCATGAGTGACTCAATAGGAACAATTTCTTTCAAAGATAGTGACGGACAAATTAATTATCAAATGTTTGGAGAAGAAATGCAAGATGCAATAGGAAAAGAAGTTAAAAGATTAATTGATACAGCATATAATGATGCACAAGAAATTTTAAGACAAAATGTAGAAACACTTCATGCAATAGCAAAAGTGCTTATCACTAAGGAAAAGATTAACGAAGAAGAATTCAATAAGTTTTTTGCATAATTGAGCAGATTATTTACGAGATAAAATGTGCAAAGAAAGGGGAACATAAGAAAAATGGGTGAATTTGCTGAATATATTTTAAATGAAGAAGATTTAATATCAAAGATGGAGATAATATTCTTTTTAGCACCAAAGTTGAAAATAAATTTTGACAAATCTGTTGTATTCAAAACTGAAATAGCAAGAATATTCTTGAAATACACTAATTTAAAAGTAGATAATAATTTGGTTTTAACTGCGTGCTTATTATGCAATTGTAAAAAGGTTGACGATTCTCAAAAAATAGGAAAATTGAAAACATATGCAAAAGAAGGAGCCGAGTACTTGGAACAATTAGGGTTTGACAAAAGATTTTGTAAAATATGTGAAGGTGTAAATAGATATAGTGGAAATCCAAGAGAACCCGAAAGTGATATATTGGAATTAACAGACCAATTTGGCGGAATGTTAATAGACAGACCTGAAAGAATTGCGTTTAATCCTGATGAAGCAATGGTCTTGTTAGAACATAGAAACCTAAAAACAGAATATAATAGATATTTACAAAGTTTTAGAGAGTTTGTCGAAGCAATGGAAAAAATAGTGATACATGGAAATGTAGATACTACTGTTTTTGCGAGATTACAAAAACTTATGAGGGATTCAAAAGGAGTTCCTGAATTAGTAAAAAGTATCGCAACAGATTATTCAATATGTGTAGACCAAAAACTAGAAGAATTGAAAACAACTGCAAAAGAGGCTAAGAAGACCGCAAATAGAGCAATGTTTACAACAGAAATAGAAGAAAAGATATTAAATCATGCTAAGATGGATGATAAATAATTATGAGGAGGAACAGCAATGTACGAAGTATTTGCAGATTTACATGTACACATTGGAAGAAGTGAAAATGGTAAACCTATAAAAATAACAGCTGCAAGAAGTTTGAATTTTGCTAATATTGCAAAAGAATGTGCAGAAAGAAAAGGAATCAACATAGTAGGGATAATAGATTGTGCATCACCATATGTAATAGAAGATATAGAAAAATTCCTAAAAACAGGAGATGCATATGAATTAAAAGATGGAGGTATTATATACAAAGACAAAGTATGTATCTTGTTAGGAAGTGAAGTAGAAACATCAGAAAAAGGCAGAAATGGAAAATGTGGTGCAGCACATAATGTTTGCTTCTTTCCACATTTGAAAGATATAAAGGGATTTTCACAAGAAATGAGTACACATATAAAAAACATAACATTAAGCACTCAAAGGTCAAATATATCTGGTTATGAACTGATAGACATAGTTGAAAAATACAATGGAATTTTGATTCCTGCTCATATATTTACTCCATTTAAAAGTTATTATGGAAATTGTACAGATAGACTAAAAGACATATTTAAAGAAAAATATGATAAAATTTTCGCAGTTGAGTTAGGATTAAGTTCAGATACATATTTAGCAGATATGATATCAGAACTAGAAAATAAGACATTTGTTACAAATTCAGATGCACATTCATTGCCTAAAATTGCAAGAGAATATAATAAAATGCTTGTTAATGATATTAGTTTTAAAGAAGTAGTAAAAGCTTTAAAAAATGAGGATGGAAGAAAAATATTAGCAAATTATGGACTTGACCCTAAACTTGGAAAATATCATAGAACACATTGCGATAATTGTGATAGTACAATTGAAACTAAAGAGCCAGTAGAAATTTGTCCTAAATGTGGAAGTGATAAAGTTACTTTTGGTGTTTTTGATAGAATAGAATTAATAAAAGATAAAGAAACAACTAAAAGCCCTGAAAACAGGCCACCATACATATATCAAATTCCATTAAGTTTTATTCCAGGAGTTGGAGGAAAAACTATAGAAAAATTATTATATAATTTTGAAACAGAAATGAATATTTTGCATAAACTATCAGAAGATGATATTGAAGCAATTGTTGGAGAAAAAATTGCCAAAAATATTGTAAATGCAAGAGAAGGAAATATGAAAGTTGAATCTGGTGGTGGAGGAAACTACGGAAAAGTTAAAGAACATGATTAAATTCATGTTCTTTTTTTATAACTAAATGAATAGACATTAATAAATTCATTTATTAAGGAGAATGGTATGCGAAAGAGAAAAAATCAAATATTTTTAGCGATTAGAGAAGATATATTAAATAATACTAAAGCGTATTTCATTGTATTAATTATATTTGCTGTTGGAACATTCTTAGGTGTAATGTTCATAAATCAAAAACAAGATAAAAGTGATATACAAAAATATATAAACACTTATATAGATGAAACTAATCAGCTCGAAAATGGAGATTACATTGGTGAATTACAAAAAGATATAAAAAATAATATTATTCTTGTGCTTTTATTATGGTTTGCAGGGACAACTATAATAGGAATACCAATAGTACTTGGGATAATTTTAGTACGAGGGTTTTGCTTAGGATATACAATTTCAGCATGTGTATTTGCATTAGGAAAAATAAAAGGAATAATGTTTATACTAACAACAATATTTTTGCAAAACATTATCTTTATTCCAGCTTTAATGATATTAGGTGTTAGTAGCATAAAGTTATATCAATCAATAATAAAAGATAGACGAAAAGAGAATATAAAGCTTTCCATATTGAAACATATAATTATTTCAATAGGTATTATGCTGACACTAATAATAAGTTCAATAATAAAAGTGGAAATTTCTTACAGGCTAATAGTACATTTAGTTAGATACTTTATAATTGCTTAATAAAATTTTAAAAAATATCTATAAAACCTCTTTACTTTTGAGCAAAAATTTGATATAACATAATAGCAATCAGTTATGTAAAATTGTTTGCGAAGGACAATAAAAATTAACATAGGTGGGGGAAGAAATGGAAGAACAATTAAACTTATTTTTTGGATTTTTAGAGAATGAAAAGAAAGTGTCATTAAACACACTTCAATCATATAAAAGAGATTTAAAACAATTTGAAAATTATTTAGGAACAATTGAAGGAAAATACAATGAGCTAACAAATGACGGAATAAAAGATTATATAAAATATATGCAAGAACAAGGAAAAAAGACATCAACAATATCAAGAGGATTAGCTGCAATTAGGTCATTTTATCAATATGAGACAAAGAATAAACAAGTAGAAAAAGACCCAACAGAAGGAATTCAATCACCTAAAATAGAAAAAAGAGTACCAAGTGTACTAACATCAAGTGAAGTAGCATTATTGTTAGAACAACCTAAAAATGTAGACTTAAAAGGAACAAGAGATAAAGCAATGTTAGAATTTGCTTATGCTACAGGAATGAGAGTAACAGAAATAATATCATTAAATGTAGAAGATATAAATTTAGAAACAGGATATGCAACATGTAGAAATGGAAAAAAGGAAAGAACAGTGCCAATTGGAGAAATGTCATTAAAAGCATTAAAAGACTACATGCTTAATGCAAGACATACAATGATAAAAGATGACAATGAACAAGCTTTATTTGTAAATGTAAATGGACAACGTTTAACAAGACAAGGATTTTGGAAAATTATAAAATACTACAAAGAACAAGCACATATAGATAAAGACATAACACCACATGTTTTAAGACATTCATTTGCTACACATTTATTACAAAACGGAGCTGACCTAAAATCAATTCAAACAATGCTTGGACATTCAGATATATTATCAACTCAAATATATATGCAATTCCAAGACGAATCATTAAAAAATGTATACAAAAAAGCTCATCCAAGAGCATAAATAAAAGCAGAACTTTTTGTTCTGTTTTTTTGTGTAAAATATTTTGATTATATTGATTTTTAAAATTATTTATAATAAAATAATTTTGAACACAATCTAAAGATAAGAGAGGTGCAAAAATTTGAAAATAAATAAAAACGGCATATTATTATTAGCATTAGTAATTGCAACTATATTTATGGGAATAGGATATTCTGCCATAAATTCAATAACAGGAGACATAAAAGGAAAAGCAATCGCAAACAATCAAAATGGAGTATTTATAACAGACGTAGAATATGTGAGTGACATAGATGCAAACTTAAATAATTCAAAAATAGAAAACTTCCTCGGAACAATGATGAAAAGTACAGTAGAATTATCAGAAAGTAATACAAAATCAGAGATAAAATATAAAGTAACAGTATATAATAATGCAATAGAAGCAGCAGTATTTGAAAAGGTTACATATGGAGAAGAATTTTACGATAATGAAGAAATAACATATGAAATAGAAGGATTTACACCTGGACAAACAATAGGAAGTAAAGAAACAAAAGAA